>JALYHK010000008.1 GCA_030776605.1 Pseudomonadota bacterium | reverse complement strand
GAGCTATGTCGACGACGGCCGCTACCTGTGGAACGCGGGCATGTTCCTGTTCCGCGCCGGCACCCTGATCGAGGCGCTTCGGGCCCACGCGCCCTACATCCTCTCGGCGGTCGAGGCGGCGGTGGCGGAGGCGCGGCGCGAGGGACGCCGGCTGCGCCCGGAGCCGCGGCTCTTCGCCCGCAGCCCGGCCCAGTCGATCGACCATGCTGTGATGGAGCGGCACGGGCGGGTGGCGGTGGTGCCGGCCGAGATGGGCTGGTCCGACATCGGCTCCTGGGAGGCGCTGCACGAGGCGCTCGGCAAGGACGCGGCGGACAATGTGCTCGCCGGCGACGTGGTGGCGATCGACAGCAAAGGCTCACTGATCCGCTCGGATGGGCCGGTGGTGGCGGCGATCGGGGTCGAGGACTTGGTCGTGGTGGCGACCGAGCGGGCGGTGCTGATCGTCCCGCGCGGCCAGAGCCAGCGGGTGCAGGAGGCGGTCGAGGCCTTGATCCGGCGCGGCGCCCCCCCGCCCGCCGATCTGCCGCTCGACTGATGCTGCCGTGGCGCGGGCGGCTAGCCCACCCAGCCCCAGTCGAGCCCGCCGACGTGGCCGACCCAGCGGACGAAGGCGAGGCGGTAGGAGCCCTCGAACGCCGCGGCGTCCACGACCAGGGCGACGGTGATCGCGATCAGCACATGCGCCAGCTTCATGGCGCCCGACCCTAGCGGCCGATCCCTAAAAATTGGCTACGCGCCGGGAGCTGAGCGCGCTTCCGTCGCGCCCGCGGGGCGGGCCGCTCTCGCCGGTCTGCCAACCTCCTGGCGGATCGGGGTGGCCCCAGCGCAGCGGGCGACCTAAATCGGCGCGGTGAGCCAGCCGCCGACAGACCGCTTCAACGAGGAGAAGTCCGCCTACACCGTCCGCGGGTCCGACCAGCCGGACATCGAGGCGGGGACGGCGGCGATCCGCGCGATGGTCAAGACGCTGCCGGTGCGGCCGGGCGTCTACCGGATGATCGATGCCAAAGGCGACGTGCTCTACGTCGGCAAGGCGCGGGCGCTGAAAAACCGAGTCGTCAACTACATCCAGGTGGCCCGGCTTTCGAAGCGGCTGCAGCGAATGGTGTCGCAGACCCGCTCGATGCAGATCGTCACCACCGAGACGGAAGCCGAGGCGCTGCTGCTCGAGGCGCAGCTGATCAAGCGCTATCGGCCGCCCTACAACGTGCTGCTGCGCGACGACAAAAGCTTTCCCTTTATCCTGCTTCGCGAGGACCATCCGTTTCCGCAGGTGCGGAAGCACCGCGGCGCGCGGCGCCACAAGGGGCAATATTACGGCCCCTTCGCCAGCGCCGGCTCCGTCACGCGCACGCTCAACGCGCTGCAGAAGCTGTTCCTGCTCAGAAGCTGCACCGACAGCTTCTTCGCGACCCGCAAGCGCCCCTGCCTGCTCTACCAGATCAGGCGCTGCTCGGCGCCCTGTGTCGGCCGGATCTCCGAACAGGATTATGCCGAGCTGGTGGAGGACGCGAAGGATTTCCTCGCCGGCAAGTCGACCCGGGTCCAGCAGAAGCTCGCGGCGGCGATGCAGCAGGCGGCCGAGGCGATGGATTTCGAGCTCGCCGCCGTCTACCGCGACCGCCTGCGAGCGCTCACCTTCGTCCAGGGCACCCAAGCCATAGCCGCGGAAGGCTTGGGCGATGCGGACCTCTTCGCCCTCGCCTGCAAGACCGGGACGATGTGCGTCCAGGCCTTCTTCGTGCGCGGCGGCAACAATTGGGGGCAAAGGAGCTTCTTCCCCGCCCACACGGCGGACGTGCCCGAGGAGGAGGTCCTCGCCAGCTTTCTGATGCAGTTCTACGAGGAGGTGCCGCCGCCGAAGCTGGTGCTGCTCGACCGTGCGCTGACCGAGTCCGAACTGCTGGCCGAGGCCCTCTCGGCGCGCGCCGGGCGCAAGGTGACGCTCAAGGTCCCCCGGCGCGGCGATCAGGCGCGGATGATGCGCCAGGCCGCCCGCAACGCCGAGGAGGAACTCGAGCGGCACCTGGCTGAAACCAGCACTCACGCCAAGACGCTACGCGCGCTCACCGAAACGCTCGAACTGCCGGAGCCGCCGGAGCGCATCGAAGTCTACGACAACAGCCACGTCATGGGCACCAACGCGGTCGGCGCGATGATCGTCGCGGGACCGGAGGGGTTCCGGAAGAACGCCTACAGGAAGTTCAACATCAAGCGCGCCGAGATCGCCCCCGGCGACGATTTCGCGATGATGCGGGAGGTGCTCGGCCGCCGCTTCGCTCGGCTCGAGAAAGAGGATCCGGACCGCAGCCGCGGCGAGTGGCCGGACCTGCTGCTCATCGACGGCGGCAAGGGACAGCTCTCAGCCGTCATGGAGACGCTGGAATGCGCGGGCATTCACGACATACCGGTCGTGGCCATCTCCAAGGGTCCGGACCGCAATGCGGGTAGGGAGGTGATGCATCTGCCGAACGGGCGCGACTTCCAGCTCCCGCCCAATTCGCCGGTCCTCTTCTATCTTCAGCGGCTGCGCGACGAGGCGCACCGCTTCGCTGTCGGGGCGCACCGGCAGAAGCGGGCGAAGAGCATGGCCTCGAGCCCGCTCGACGAGGTTCCGGGGATCGGCCCCAGCCGCAAGCGCGCGCTCCTTATGCACTTCGGCACCGCCCGCGCAGTCAAGAACGCCGCGCTGGAGGATCTCGAAAGAGCCCCCGGGATCTCGAAAGCGATGGCCCGCGGCATCTACGACTATTTCCATCCCCGCGGGTGAGGCCGCCGCTCAGGCGAAGAAGACGATCGCCGTACAGGCGGCGAGGCCGACGATCAGGTCGAGCGGCAGGCCCATCCGCGCGAACTGCGAAAAGCGGTACCCGCCCGCGGCGTATACGAGCGCGTTCGTCTGGTACCCGATGGGGGTGGAAAAGCAGGCCGAGGCGCTGATCATCAGCGCGAGGATCAGCGGATAGGGATCGGCGCCAAGATCGCGCGCCAGTTCGATCACCATCGGCGTCAGGATGGCGGCGACCGCGTTGTTGCTGAGCAGCTCGGAGAGAGTCAGGCCGGTCGCGTAGACAAGGAAGACCAGCATCCACGGCGGGGCATCGCGCAGCAGCGGCGTCAGCGCGTCTATGATGAGCGCGATGCTGCCGGCCTGCTCGAGACCGGCTCCGACCGCGAGCATGGCGAAGATGAGGATGAGGACGTCGCCGTCGATCGAGCTCCAGGCCTCGACCGGATCGATGCAGCGGAAGAGAAGGATGATACCGACGCCGACGACCGCGGCCACCGCAATCGGCGCGACGTTGAAGGCGGAAATGAGAATGGTCCCGGCGAGCGCGGCAATGGCGATCGGCGCGAGGTCCGGCCGAAAGGCGCGCTTGCGCGAGGCTGAGACCCCGAGCAAGTGCGGGTTGTCGCGAAGGCCCTGGATCGCGTCCGGCCCGCCGGCGACGAGCAGCCGATCGGCCGCGCGAATGCGGGCGCTGGCGAGATCGGGGCCGGGCAGGTGCTTGAACCGCATGATCCCGAGCACGCGCACGTTGAGGCGGTTGAGGAACGGGATTTCGGCAAGGCGGCCGCCGATCGACGGGTGGGAGGGCGAGATCATTGTTTCCACCACCGTCTCTTCGGGGTCGGGCGCGGCCGCGGTGCGGACGATGCCGACGTCGAAATCGCGCCCGCGGCGCAGCGTCAGCAGGTCGACCGCCGAGCCGCGGAGAATGATGCGGTCGCCGGCCTTGAGCTGGACCTCATCGAGGTTGCGGCGGATGAGCTGGCCCGCTCGGGCGATAGCGCGGATCTGGTGGAGCCGCCGCCGGAGCGGCGGCGCCGCCGCCACCTTCTTTCCGACAATGGGGCTCGACCTGCGCAGCGTCAGCTCGCTCAGGAACTCGGCCGGGTTCGCCGGGTCGACGGCGCCGGTATGCGGCTCGTCGGAAGGCAGGAGGAACGGCGCGAGCAGAACCAGCGCGGCGCAGCCTGCGAGCGCCGCGGCGGCGCCGTAGGGCGTGATCGAGAAAATCCCGAGCCGCGGCAGCCCCGCCTCCTCCACCAGGCCAGCGACGACCAGGTTGGTGGATGTCCCGATGAGGGTGAGGCAGCCGCCGAGGATCGCGACGATCGAAAGCGGCATCAGCAGCCTCTTGACGGGGATGCCCGTCGCGGCGGCGAGCCGGAACATTACCGGGATCAGGATCAACACGACCGGCGTGTTGTTCATGAAAGCCGAGGCGATCAGGATTCCCCCGAACACTTCGACGAGCGCGAGCCGCGGGTGCCGGCTCGCTCTCGCGACGATCGCCGACGCGATCGCGTCGATCGTGCCGGTGCGCACCAGCGCGCCCGAGAGGATGAACATCGCCCCGATCGCGATCGGCGCCGTGTTCGAGAAGACCGAGAAGAAGCGGTCCGCCTCGAGCAGCCCGGTGATGATGAAGGCGCAGGCGCCGAGCAGCGCCACCACCGCCACCGAATAGCGCTCGCGCAGGAATTCGAAGAACATGAGCGCGAGGATGAGCAGCCCGACGACGGCGCTGTGCGCATCGATGAACGCCTCAAGGCCCCCGATCATGCTGGTGCAACGCGCAATTCCCGAAATCGGACGCAACACGATTTGTTCACGCGTCTCGCTTAGGTCGCGCCCATGGCCGCTCCCGTGCTGCTGACGATCGACACCGAGCTGACCTGGGGCCACTTCGCCCGCGGCGCGTCGTGGCAGCAGAACCTCGCGCTCAGCTACGACCCCGCCGGCGTCGGCGTGCCGTGGCAGCTCCGGATGCTCGCGGCACATGGCCTTAAGGCCTGCTTCTTCGTCGATCCGATGCCGGCTCTCGCCTACGGGCTCGAGCCGGTGAAGCGGATGGTGGGGCCGATCCTCGACGCGGGTCAGGAGATCCAGCTGCACCTGCACAGCTTCTGGGTCAGCATCGCCGAAGGCGACTCCGGCGGCGCAGACTTCGAGCTTACCTGCTTTCCGGCCGAGCGCCAGCGCGAGCTGGTGCGGATCGCGCGCGATCTGCTGATCCTCGCTGGCGCGCCGCCGCCTGTCGCCTTCCGTGCCGGCAGCTTCGCCGCCAACGAGGCGACGCTCGACGCCGTCGCCGAGACCGGCATGCGCTACGACAGCAGCCACAACGGCAGCCTCAATCCGTGGCCGAGCGCCCTTGCTCTCGATTCGCGGACCATCGCCCCCGTCGCGCATCGCGGCGTGGTCGAAGTGCCGGTGGGTTTGCTCGAGCAGGTGCGCGGCAGCCTCCGCCACCTCCAGATCTGCGCCGTCTCCTCGCAGGAGATGGAAGCGGCGCTCCGCCACGCCGCCGACAATGAGCACCCGCTCACCACGATCGTCAGCCACAGCTTCGAGCTCGCAACCCGCGACGGCCTGCGCCGCAACGGCGCCGTCTGCGCCCGCTTCGAGAGGCTCTGCCGGTTCCTCGCCGAGCATCGCGACCTGCTGCCGACCGTCGACTTCGACGAGCTCGCGCACGTGCCGCTCGGCGTCGCCGCCGAGCCGCTCCCGCCGCGGCCGCTGCGCACCGCCGGCCGAATAGCCGAGCAGCTCTGGGCCAATTCCGTTTACGAGCGCGCGCTGTGAGCCAGATCGTCGCCTTGCCGTTCGCCGTCGGGGCGCGGACGCTCGGCAGCGTCCGGCGGCGGCTCGTGCGTCGTTCGCTGAGCCTTGCCGAGGCGCTGGCAGGCGTGGTGCCGGCGCTGCCGCCGCTTCCCGACCGGGCGGACGGCTACCTCGTCACCTCCCTTCCTGCCTCGTTGGCTCAGCGGCTCGCCGAAGGGGACCCGGCGTTGAAGCCGTTCGTCCGCCACCGCTACTACCGCAGCTACGTGTCCCTCGAGACTCGCTTCGAAGACTATCTTGCCGCCTTCTCGGCTAAGAGCCGTTCGACGCTCAAGCGTAAGCTGCGGCGCCTCGCCGAGCGCTCGGGGGGCGCGCTCGACGTCCGTTGCTATCGCCGGCCCGACGAGATGGCCGACTTCCATCGCCACGCCCGCGCGGTCTCGGCGCTCACCTATCAGGAGCGGCTGCTCGGTGCCGGTCTGCCTGAGGACGGGCTCGAGCGGATGCAGGCGCTCGCGGCGCGCGACGGCGTCCGCGGCTGGATTCTTTTTCTTGACCGTCGGCCGATCAGCTACCTTCACGCTCCCGCAGAGGTCGAAACCCTCGTCTATGCCCATCTCGGCTACGATCCCGCCTTCGCCGACCTCTCGCCCGGCACCGTTCTTCAGCTCGAGGCGCTCCGCCACTCGATGGAGGAGCGGCGCTTCCGCTTGTTCGACTTCACTGAGGGCGACGGGGCGCACAAGACCCGCTTCGCCACGGGAGCTGTGGACTGCCTCGACCTTCTGCTGCTCCGCCGCACCTTCGGCAACATCGCGGCCGCGGGCGCCCTTGCGGGCTTCGATGCAGCTGTGCGGGCAGGCAAGGCAGCCGCCCGCCGGATGCGGCTCGAAAGTCTCGCCCGCTCGGCGTTGCGCTGATAGTCTGCCGCTCATGCGGCTCATCACCCAGGCGATCGTCTGCGCTGTGCGCGGCCACGGCGAGCACGGGGCGATCGTCCGGGCGCTGACGCCGGCGCACGGGATGCAGCCCGGCTTCGTCCGCGGCGGCAAGTCTCGGCGCCTCCGCCCCGTCCTCGTCCCCGGCAACCTCGTTCAGGGCGAATATCGCGCCCGCACCGAGGAACAGCTCGCGCAGCTCGCCCTCGAGCTGGCCCACAGCCGGGCGCATCTCCTTTCGGAGCCGCTCGCCGCCGCCGCGATCGACTGGGCGTGCGCGTTGACCGCCACCGCACTGCCGGAGGGTCAGCCCTACCCGCGGCTCTACGAGGCGCTGGACGGCCTGCTCGCCGCGATCGAGGCGGCGCCGAGCGCGCGGGGCTGGAGCGCGCAGCTGGTCCGCTACGAGCTGCTGCTGCTCGGCCAGCTCGGCTTCGGCCTCGACCTCGCCGAGTGCGCCGCGACCGGCGCCCGCGACGGCCTCGCCTTCGTCAGTCCGCGCAGCGGGCGGGCGGTGAGCGCCGAAGGGGCAGGGGCCTATCGCGACCGGCTGCTGCCGCTCCCCGCTTATCTGCTCGGCGGCGCGGAGGCGCCGGCGTGGGAGGATATCGGAGCCGGGCTGCGGCTCACCGGCCACTTCCTCGCTCGCGACCTGCTGATCGAGCGGCAGGCGGACGTGCTCGCCGCGCGAGAGCGTCTGGTCGAGCGGCTGAAGCGCATCTAGCCGGCGATTGGTAGGACGATCCTTTGGCGCCTTCACACCGCCTCGCCGCCCGAGCGGATTTGGGTGCTGCTCGCCACCGATACGGGCCGCGAACGCTTCTGGGCCGAGAGCTCGCGCTCGGCCGGCGACGGTTTCACCCTGACCTTCGCGGCCGGGACGGAGGAGCGATGCCGCCTTCTGGAAGCGGAGCCGCCGCGCCGCTTCGCCTTCACCTATTTCGGCAGCCATGTGCTGATCGAACTGGCGCCCGACGGGAGTGGCGGGACCGACCTCACCCTTGCTAACAGCGAAGTGCCCGACGAGGATTATGAGGAGGCGCTGCCGGGATGGCTCAACGTCCTGCTGCCGCTCAAGGCCGCGGCCGATTTCGGCGTCGATCTCAGGAACCACGATCCGGCGCGCACGTGGCGGGAGCGCTATGTGGATCAATGAGTTGACGCCGCCGGGCGAGCGGTAGAGGAAGCCGCTGTGAAAGAATTCTTCCCGCACAGCGCGACGACGCGCGACATCACGGTGCGCGTCTCCGTGAGCTACCTTCCCGAGCAGTCGGAGCCTGGAAAGAACCGGTGGTTCTGGGCCTATCACATCCGCATCGAGAACGGCGGGAACAACCCGGTCCAGCTCGTCAGCCGCGAATGGAACATCTCGGACGGCCGCGGCGCCAGCCATGTCGTCCAAGGCGAGGGCGTGGTCGGCGAGCAGCCGGTGATCGAGCCGGGCGGCGCCTTCGACTATGTCTCGGGCTGCCCGCTCACCACGCCGACGGGGGCGATGGAGGGCCAGTATCAGATGGTCGCCGCGGACGGCACGCGCTTCGCGATCGCGATCCCCCGCTTCCCGCTGATCGCGCCCGCCGTGGCGAGCTAGAGCCACGCAACCAGCGGCTGCCTCTCTCGTTACACCGCTGCAACCAACGGGAGACCGACCATGCCGGTGTCGAGCACCAGCCTGATCGAACGGATCGCGCGCGTCATCGCCGGCCGGATCGTCAGCATCAATGCCGACGGCAGCGACCCGTCGGCGGGCGACCGGGTGGACGCGATCTGGCGCGACTATCGCAAGGATGCCCTCTCAATCTTGAAGACGCTGCGCGAGCCCGAGCCGGCGATGGTCGCGGCGGGCGACCTCCACGTCTGGCAGCGGATGATCGAGGCGGCGCTCGCCGAAGCCGGCACGGACGTGGGCAGCTGATCCCTCAGCCGTCGCCGACGAGCCACCACAAGGTCCACAGCGACGGCACCGCGAGCAGCAGGGCGATGGCGAGGTCGAAGCCGAGCAGCGAGGCGCGCCGGCGGCGGCCGTAGCGCAGGCGGTCGACCGCGCTGATCCAGAGGATCGACAGGCCGCACAGAGCGGCGAGGCCGCAGGCGGCGAGGAAGGGGATGTGCACCGCCTCGGGCCAGGCCGGATAGAAAAGCCGCAGCACGAGCGCCGCGAGGCCGGCGACGACGCCGGTGCCCGTCGCGCGCTTGACCGTCCATGGGCTGCGCACCGGCGCGCGGGCCTTGCGGCGCCTCTTCACGCGTCGATCGCTTCCTCGTCCACCTCCGCGGCGTGGCTCTGGATGAAGGCGAAGCGGTGCTCCGGGTTGCGGCCCATCAGCCGCTCGACCAAGTCGCGCACCGCCGAACGCTCCTCATAGTGCTGGGGCAGCGTGATCCGGACGAGGGAGCGCGTCTTCGGGTCCATCGTCGTCTCGCGCAGCTGCTGCGGGTTCATCTCGCCGAGGCCTTTGAATCGCGCCACCTCGATTTTCCTGCCCTTGAACAGCGTTCGCTCGAGCTCGGCGCGGTGGGCATCGTCCCGGGCGTAGGCGATCGTGCCGCCGCTCGCGAGCCGGTAGAGCGGCGGCTGGGCGAGATAGAGGTGCCCCTTGCGGACGAGGTCGGGCATCTCCTGGAAGAAGAAGGTCATCAGCAGGGTGGCGATATGGGCGCCGTCGACGTCGGCGTCGGTCATGATGACGACCCGCTCGTAGCGCAGCTCGTCCTCCCGGAAGCGCTCGCGCGCGCCGCAGCCCAAGGCCTGGATCAGATCGGCGATCTCCTGGTTCGCCCGGATCTTGTCGGCGGTCGCCGAGGCGACGTTCAAGATCTTGCCGCGGATCGGCAGGATCGCCTGCGTCCTGCGGTCGCGCGCCTGCTTGGCCGAGCCGCCGGCGCTGTCGCCCTCGACGATGAACAATTCGGTGCCTTCGGGATCGTCGTTGGCGCAGTCGGTGAGCTTGCCCGGAAGCTTGAGCCTGCGCGCCGAGGTCGCGGTCTTGCGCTTCACCTCGCGCTCGGCGCGGCGCTTGAGGCGCTCGTCCATCCGGTCGAGCACGAAGCCGAGCAAAGCGCGGCCGCGCTCCATATGGTCGGCGAGATAATGGTCGAAATGGTCGCGCACCGCCGCCTCGACCAGCCGCGCCGCGTCCGGGCTGGTCAGCCGGTCCTTGGTCTGGCTCTGGAACTGCGGGTCGCGGATGAAGAGCGAGAGCATGATCTCGGCCCCGCCGACCACGTCCTCGGGCTGGATGTCCTTCGCCCTCTTCTGCCCGACCAGCTCGGCAAAGGCGCGGATGCCGCGGGTCAGCGCCTGGCGCATGCCCTGCTCGTGCGTCCCCCCGTCCGGCGTCGGGATGGTGTTGCAGTAATAAGAGGAGCCGCCCTCGCTCCACAAAGGCCAGGCCGCCGCCCATTCGACCGATCCGAGGCCGTCCGGAAAGTGCTGCCGCCCTGAGAAGAAGTCCGAGGTCGCGCATTCGCGCGCGCCGACCTGCTCCTTCAGATGGTCGGAGAGGCCGCCGGGGAACTGGAACACGGCCTCGGCTGGGATGCCCGCTGCGCGGTCATCGTCCGAGATCAGCGCGGGATCGCATTTCCAGCGAATCTCGACGCCGGCGAAGAGATAGGCCTTGGAGCGGGCGAGCCGGTAGAGCCGCGCCGGCTTGAAGCGGGCGTCGGCTCCGAAAATCTCGGTGTCGGGGACGAAGCTCAGCATCGTTCCCCGCCGGTTCGGCGCCGGGCCGACGACCTCGAGCTTCGAGGTCGGCTTGCCGCGCGAGAAGCTCTGGCGGAACAGCTGGCGGCCCCGCGCCACCTCGACCGAAGTCTCGGCCGACAGCGCGTTGACGACGCTGACGCCGACGCCGTGGAGGCCGCCCGAGGTCGCATAGGCCTTGTGGCCGAACTTGCCGCCCGAATGGAGCATGGTCAAAATCACCTCGAGCGCCGACTTGCCGGGATATTTGGGATGCTCGTCGGTCGGGATGCCGCGGCCGTTGTCGGAGATCGTCAGCCGCCCCGCCGTCCCCGCTTCCGCCTCGAGCGTCACCTCGATCCGGGTCGCGAACCCCGCCACCGCCTCGTCCATCGCATTGTCGAGCACTTCGGCGGCGAGATGGTGCAGCGCCCGCTCGTCGGTCCCGCCGACGTACATGCCCGGCCGGCGGCGGACGGGCTCCAGCCCCTCGAGCACCTCGATGGCGTGGGCGTCGTAATCGGAAGCGCGGGCGGCGGCGGAGGAGGACGCGAACAGGTCGTCGGGCATGGAGGAGGTATAGGGCCGCCGGATTCGCGAGGGCAAGCGCGGCGGGTGTTCTATCCACAGCTGGGTGAGGGGGTTCACGCGGAGGCGCGGAGACGCGGAGGAGGAAAAGGGATTGGTTCAAGGCGCGGAGGCGCGAAGAAGAGGGGCGCGACCGGGGGGGCGGGGTCTTGTTCGATCGGCGGGGATGTCGTATCTTACCGGTGTCTTACCAATGAGGAGCGCGGCATGGCGCGGGTGGAGCGACTGACGACGACGGTCTCGACCAAGGGCCAGGTGATCCTGCCCAAGACCGTGCGGCAGCGGCGGCGCTGGGAGGCGGGGACTCGCCTCACAGTCGAGGATACCGAGGAAGGGGTGCTGCTGACGGCGGCGCCTTTGTTCGCGGCGACCGAAATCGGGGACGTGTTCGGATCGCTGCGGTTCGACGGGCCCGCCAAGACGGTCGAGGAGATGGACGCGGCGGTGGCGGCGGAAGCGCGGCGGCGTGCGCGCGATTGACACCAACGTCGTCGTCCGCTTCCTCACCGGCGACGATCCCGCCCAGGCGGCGCGGGCGCGCCGGCTCATCGAGGGCGGCGACATCCTGATCGCGACCTCCGTGCTGCTGGAGGCCGAATGGGTGCTACGCAGCGCCTACGGCTTTCCACCCAAGAGAATCGTGGCGGCGCTGCGGGACTTGGCGGGTTTGCCGGGGGTGACGCTGGAGGACGCGCCGCTCGTCGCCCAGGCGCTGAACTGGGCCGACCGGGGGCTCGACTTCGCCGACGCCCTCCATCTCGGCCGGGCGCGGGACTGCGCCGCGTTCATGAGCTTCGACCGCAAGCTCGCCACGGCGGCCGCCCGCGTGACGGATGTCGAGGTCCTCGCGCCGTAGAGGATCGGGATTTGGCACCGACTCGTGGCTCGAGGCCCTCAATGGCGTGGGCGTCGTAATCGGAAGCGCGGGCGGCCCCTTCGACACCCTCAGGACGGGGAGAAGCGAACAGGTCGGACATGGGATGGGTATAGGGGGCGGTGCTGCCGGAGCGGGCTGCGCCTAGATTTCTTCGCTCGCCCTCTGCTTGTCGAGGTGGAGGTAGCGCTGGTTGAAGTCCGCCACCTCCCGCATCCGCTGCCAATCGGGGAAGCTGACCATCCGCTTGTTGCGGGTGATCAGCCCTTCGCTTTCGAGCGCCTTGGGTCCGGTTGAAGTGCACTGCGGTGAGGCCGAGCGCGTCGGCGAGCAAGGAAAACATACATCCGGGGCTCTGCCGAAGAATCGCTACCGCCTTAGGTTTCGACTTGCACCGCATCGCAAAACCGGACGGTCCCCAGCACCCTTCCCTGCTCGTCGTCGATGTCGATGCGGTGGGTGAGCACCACCCGACCCGTCTCGCTGGCAGCTCCGCAGAACAGCGCCCGCGCTTCGCGGAAAGCGTGAGCCCGCGCGTCGTCCAGGCTTGCCAGCTCGATGCCCTCCTCGTCCGGCTCCTCGTCCGGAGCGTCCATGATCGGCTCCGGCGTGGACGCGGGGAGGGATTTTTCGAACCAAATGGCCTTGAAATCTCGGAAAAGCGAACCATATAGGGTGTGCCGGATGCCCCTCGGGGGGTCCGGCAGTCCGGAGGGCGCCGCTCTTCTGGGCGTCCTCCAGGCCAGTTGCTCATAGGAGGACGAAAAGATGAGGACCAACTTCGACTTCAGCCCCTTCCGTCGCTCGACGGTGGGCTTCGACCGCCTGTTCGACCTGCTCGAAAGCGGCAACAGCTGGCAGGCGGGCGACAATTATCCGCCGTTCGACCTCGAGCGGCGCAGCGACGACGAATATCGCATCACCCTTGCCGTCGCCGGCTTCAACCAGGACGAGATCGACATCACCGCGCAGCAGAACCTGCTGATCGTCTCCGGCCGCAAGCGCGAGGACAACGACCGCGACTACATTCATCGCGGCATCGCCACCCGCGCCTTCGAGCGCCGCTTCGGCCTCGCCGACTACGTCCAGGTGAAGAACGCCGAGCTCAAGGACGGCATGCTGTCGATCGATCTGGTGCGCGAGATCCCCGAGGAGATGAAGCCGCGCAAGGTCGAGATCCGCGGCGGCTCCGCCCAGCAGCAGCTGGGCGGCGACGGCGCCGAGGAGCGGCAAAGCGAGAACGACAACAAGGCGGCGTCCCGCGCGGCCTGACGTCCGCGACGTCCACCTTGGCCTCCGGCGCCTCCCATCCCCGGCGCCGGAGGACCTTCCATCCAGCCAGCAGAAAGGAGGATTGAACCATGGCTATGCGTGATCTGATCCCCTGGGGCCGGCAGGATAGCAATGTACCGGCCACCTTCCGCGACGAGGAGCGCAGTCCTTTCATGACGCTCCGCCGCGAGATGGACCGTCTGTTCGACGACTTCTTCAGCACCCCGATGCTGAGCGGCGGCTGGGGCCGGCAGATGGCTTGGCCGAGCCTCGAGGTGAACGAGACCGACAACGAGGTCCGCATCACCGCCGAGCTGCCCGGGATGAGCGAGAAGGACGTGGAGCTCACCGTCCAGGATGGCATGCTGACGCTCCGCGGCGAGAAGAAGAGCGAGAACGAGGACCGGGACCGCGGCTGGTCCGAGCGCTTCTACGGCCGCTTCGAACGGCGCCTGATGCTCCCCGACGGCGTCGACGAGGATGGCTGCAAGGCGGAGTTCCGCGACGGCATCCTCTCGATCACCATGCCCAAGTCGGAGCAGGCGCGGCGCAGCCGCCGCATCCCGATCAACCCGGAGACGCGGCACTGATCGCGGATGGTCCGCGCGCCGGGGCCGGGCCGCCGGCCCCGGCGTTTGCGCTTAGGCGCTGAGGGCGTTCGGCCCCGGCTTGGGCGAGTCGCCGTGGATGCGGTCGAGATAGTGCGAGGCGAGCTCGTAGTGCGCCTTCACCGCGCGGGCGTGGCGGGCCTGCTGGGCGAGGGCGATTTCGGCTTCGGCCCGGCTCTCGTAATAAGCCAGTTCGTCGGGCGACATTCGCGTCTGAGGCTCCGTTCTTTCCCTTGCCGTTCAAAGGCTTGGGAGCCTCGTATCGGCACCGTCACAAACGCTGGAGAGGGCGGCCACGTTCCTCAAAATCTCATTAACCCAGATTGGGCCGCGGCGGCGGCGCTCGGTGACTGGACGTCAATGGCAGAGGCAGAAAGGAACCCTCTCCCGGCCGGCGAGAGGGTAGGGGGACGGGGTCGGCCCGGGACGCCTGATTTGGAGAGCCACCCCCCCCACCCCCGACCCTCTCCCGCCTGAGGAGAGGGGGGTCATGCGGCTCGCGCCTTTGAATCTCGGCCCGGTCTAGCGGATGCGGGGGCCGCCGAACGGCAGCGGCGGCGGCGGCCGCCGGTCGCGGCGGGGGAGCTGCGCCTGATACGCGACTCCGCAATGCTCGACGCAATAGGGAAAGCCGGGGTTTGCCGGCTTGCCGCAGAAATGGAAGTCGGGCTCGCCGGGATGGCCGATCGGCCATTTGCAGATGCGCTCGTTGAGGTCGAGCAGGCTGGTCTTGTCGGCGATCTCCGGACTCGGCTTGGCCGGAACCAGCCGGCGCGGCGGGGCCGGCGGGATCGGCGGCTGCTGGTCACCCGGGCCTTGACGGAGGAACCCGCCGGGGCCGATCGAGCGGATCTGCGGCTGCGCCTCCCGCTGCGGCTGCACCGCGGCCGGCGAAGCGGCTTCGGACTGCTCCTCCTCGTCATCCTCGTCGAGCAGGTCCTCGAGCGGGGG
>JALYHK010000007.1 GCA_030776605.1 Pseudomonadota bacterium | reverse complement strand
CCGCGGCGTTGACCGGCTGGGCGCTGCGGTGGCCGGCGGCATCGAGCGCGTGGCGAAGGCCGCCGACGATCAGCCCGCGGATGCCGCCGGGGTCGCGGAAGCGCACTTCGGTCTTGGCGGGATGGACGTTGACGTCGACCTCCTCCCCCGGGACCTCGACGAACAGGGCGACGATCGGGTGACGGTCGCGGGCGAGCAGGTCCTGATAGGCCGCGCGGACGGCGCCGATCAGCAGCCGGTCCTTCACCGGCCGCCCGTTGACGAACAGGAACTGGTGGTCGGCGACCCCGCGGTTGAAGGTGGGAAGGCCCGCGACTCCGCTGAGCCGGGCCGAGCCGCGGACATAGTCGATCGCGATGCTGTTCTGGACGAGCCGGCGGTCGGTGAGCGCGGCGACCCGCGCCGGCCCGTCCTCGCCCGGCTGGACCGCGATGGCGCGGCGGCCCTCGTGCTCGAGCGTGAAGCCGATGTCGGGCCGCGCCATGGCGAGCCGCTTCACCGCGTCGAGGCAGGCGGCATATTCGGAGCGCTCGCTGCGCAGGAACTTGCGGCGGGCGGGGACGCGGGCGAACAGATCCTCCACCATGATGCGCGTGCCCGGCGGAAGCGCCGCCGGCCCCTCCCCCGCCAGGCACCCGTTGTCGACCGTCCGCGACCAGCCGTCCTCCCCCCGCACCCGGCTTTCGATCCGCAGCCGCGCGACGCTGGCGATCGAGGGCAGCGCCTCGCCGCGGAAGCCAAGCGTCGTCACCGCCTCGATCGCGTCGCCCGGGAGCTTTGAGGTGGCGTGGCGCTCGAGCGCGAGCGCCATCTCGTCGCGGCTCATGCCGCAGCCGTCGTCGGCGACCTCGATCCGGCCGATGCCGCCGCCGGCGAGGGTGACGGCGATCCGGCTGGCGCCGGCGTCGATCGCGTTTTCAAGCAGCTCCTTGAGGGCGCTCGCCGGTCTTTCCACCACTTCGCCGGCGGCGATTCGATTGACGAGATGCTCCGGCAGGCGGCGTATTGACATGGCCCGGTGTGTAGCCCAAGCCGAGCCGTCCCGCGAGACGTCGTGCACGAGAAATGTGGCGCTGGCAGCGGGGGCACCCTATAGAGGCAAGTCTCGGGGGGAGGCCGATAATTCCGGCGCTCCGCCCCATAGCGAAGCGAGTACGCCCGACATGTCCCTTTTCCGCTTCCTGAAGTTCCCGTCGCACGACATGGCGATCGACCTCGGCACCGCCAATACGGTCGTCTACGTCCGCGGCCGCGGCATCGTCCTCAACGAGCCTTCGGTGGTCGCGATCGAAACGATCAACGGCGTCAAGCGCGTCAAGGCGGTCGGCGACGACGCCAAGATGATGATGGGCAAGACTCCCGACCAGATCGAGGCGATCCGGCCGCTCCGCGACGGCGTCATCGCCGACATCGACGTCGCCGAGCAGATGATCAAGCACTTCATCCAGAAGGTCCACGGCAAGCGCCGCTTCCCGCGCTGGCCGGAGATCGTGATCTGCGTCCCTTCCGGGTCGACGTCGGTCGAGCGGCGCGCGATCCGCGACGCGGCGTCGAATGCCGGCGCCTCCCAGGTCTGGCTGATCGAGGAGCCGATGGCGGCCGCGATCGGCGCCGACATGCCCGTGACCGAGCCGATCGGCTCGATGGTGGTGGACATCGGCGGCGGCACCACCGAAGTTGCGGTCCTCTCGCTTCGCGGCCTCGCCTACACCACTTCGGTGCGGGTCGGCGGCGACAAGATGGACGAGGCGATCAGCTCCTACGTCCGGCGCAATCACAACCTTCTCATCGGCGAGGCCACCGCGGAGCGGATCAAGAAGCAGGTCGGCATCGCCAAGCCGCCGCCCAACGGCTCGGACGGGCTCACCGTCCACATCAAGGGCCGCGACCTGGTCAACGGCGTCCCCAAGGAGATCACCATCAACCAGCGCCAGATCGCCGAGGCTCTTTCCGAGCCGGTCGGGACGATCGTCGAGGGGGTGCGGATCGCGCTCGAGAACACCGCGCCCGAGCTCGCCGCCGACATCGTCGACCAGGGCATCGTCCTGACCGGCGGCGGGGCGCTGCTCCAGGGCCTCGACGAGGTGCTGCGCGACGAGACCGGCCTTCCCGTCACCGTCGCCGACGATCCCCTCACCTGCGTCGCGCTCGGCACCGGCCGAGCGCTGGAAGAGGAAGTCTTCCGCGGCGTCCTCCTCACGGCGTAGCGCGGCGGGGACGACATATGGCGCCGCCATCCAGCCGGCGCCCCGGTTTCTCCCGAAGGGCGCAATACGGACTGTTCCTCGGCTATGTCGTGGCCGTCGCCGGTGTCCTGTTCGCCGTCCTGCTGCTGGTCGTCGCCGCGATCGACCCGCGCGGCTTCGCGGCGCTGCGCGGCGCCGCGCTCGACGCCACGGCGCCGATCAGCACGGCGGGACGCAGCGTCGCCGGCTTCTTCGGCGGCATCGCCGATTCGGTCGGCGACTATTTCCGCGCCGGATCGCAGAATGCCGAGTTGCGGCGCCAGCTGGAGGAGGCGCAGCCGCGCATCCACGGCGCCGAGGCGCTCGAGCTGGAAAACCGCCGCCTGCGCCAGCTTCTCGGGCTGGCGGCGGAGGTGGAGGACGAGATCACCATCGCCCGCATCGTCGGCTCCACCTTCCTCTCGGGGCGCCGCCTGGCGACGTTGTCCGCCGGCAGCCAGTCAGGCGTCGCCGCCGGGCAGCCGGTGCGGGCGCCGGAAGGGCTGATCGGCCGCGTCCTTGAGACCGGCCGCTGGGCCGCCCGGGTGCTGCTCGTCACCGATACGGCGAGCAGCGTGCCGGTGCGGCTGGTCCGCGACGGCACCCCTGCGCTCGCCGTCGGCCGCGGCGACGGCACGATCGAGCTGCGCACCCTTGAGGTCGGGGCGAACCCGTTCCGCCCCGGCGACGTGATGGCCACCTCCGGAGTGGGCGGCATCTTCCCGCCTAACGTTCCCGTCGCCGAGGTCGTCCGTATCGAGGACAGCACCGCCATCGCCCGTCCCCTCGCAGACCCCGCCCGCGCCGATTTCGCGATCGTCCAGCGGCCCTACCAACCCGCCGCCAACGCCCCTCTCGATCAGGCGCCGCCGCTCCAGAGCGGGCCCGCCACCGTATCCCCCGGACAAGCGCCCGAAGGCGCGCTCGAAGCGGCGACGCCGCCGCCGCGCCAGCAGAGCCCCCACTACCAGCCGGCGCTGCAGCGGCCGCAGCCGGTCACCTCGAACCTCCCGCGCGAGGAGCCGCGCCGATGAGCCGCATCGCCGGCTCGAGCAGCGAGCTCGTCATCCGCGACTGGCGCCGGCGCTTCGTGCCGGTCGGCTCAACGCTGGCCGCGAGCCTGCTCGCCCTGCTGCCGATCGTCACCGATTCGGCGCCGCTGGTGCCGGAGATCGCGCTGCTGGTGGTGATCGCCTGGCGGCTGCTGCGGCCGGAGATCTGGTCGGCGCACATGGCGCTCGGCCTCGGGCTGTTCAACGACCTCGTCGCCGGCCATCCGCTCGGCCAATCGGTCGCGACCTGGACGATCATCTTCCTCGCCTGCGACTATGTCGACAGCCGCCTGGGCTTCCGCGACTATTGGATGGACTGGCTGATCGCGGCGGCCGCGATCATCTTCCATACAGCCGCGGCGTGGTACATCGCCTCGCTGATGGGCAGCAGCATGCGCTTCTCGATCCTGCTTCCGCAGCTGGCGGTGGGCATCCTCGTCTACCCGCTGGTGGCGCGGATGGTGCTCGCGCTCGACAAATGGCGGCTGGCGCGATGAACCGGCGCGGCGCCCCCCTCGTCACCGAGAACAGCCAGGCCCACGCATTCTCGCGCCGGGCCTTCTTGCTCGGCGCCGGCCAGTGGACCCTTGCAGGCGTCCTCGCCGGTCGCATGGCCTATATCTCCATCGCCGAGAACGAGCGCTACAGCATGCTCGCCGACACCAACCGCGTGCACATGCGGCTGATCCCGCCGCGGCGCGGCTGGATCGTCGACCGCCACGGCATCCCGATGGCGATCAACCAGGCGATCGTGCGCGTCGACATCATCCCCGACCTCCTCGAGGACCGCGATCGCGTCATCGGCGAGGTGGCGCGAATCCTCGACCTGCCGCCCGAGGAGGTGCAGCGCATCCACCAGGAGCTCGACGAGGCGCAGGGGTTCCAGCCGGTCCCCGTCGCGGAGAAGATCGAGCGCGACCAATATTATGCGCTCTCGGTTCGGCTCCCGGAGCTGCCCGGGGTCGAGCCGCTCGAGACCTTCACCCGCTACTATCCCGAGGGCGCCGCCGTGGGGCACCTCATCGGCTATGTCGGGACCCCGAACCGCGAGGAATATGAGGCCGAGGACCGCAACCGGCTGCTGATCACGCCGGGCTTCAAGATCGGCAAGGAAGGGCTGGAGCAGGTGATGGAGCAGCGGCTGCGCGGCCGGCCAGGCGCAGCGCGCGTCGAGGTGACGGCGCGCGGCCGGCTGGTGCGCGAACTCGAGACGATGCCGGACGTCCAGGGGGCGCCGCTCCACACCACGATCGATGCGGGGCTGCAAAGCTACGCTGCCCGCCGCCTGGGCGAGGAATCCGGCTCCTGCGTCGTCCTCGACTGCCAGAGCGGCGACATCCTCGCCATGGCCTCGATGCCCGCCTACGACCCCAACAGCTTCGCCGACGGGATCAGCCGCAGCGAGTGGGCGATGTTCTCCGAGGACGAGCGCCAGCCGCTCCGCAACAAGGTGCTGAACTCGCTCTACCCACCGGGATCGACGGTGAAGCCGATGGTGGCGATGGCGCTGCTCGAGGCCGGGGTCAGCCCCGAGGACCGGGTCAACTGCCCCGGCGGCTACCAGCTCGGCAGCCGCTTCTTCCGCTGCCTCGGCCGCCACGGCTCGATGAACATGCACACCGCGATCGCGCGCAGCTGCAACACCTATTTCTACGCCATGGGCCGGCGGATCGGCTTCGATCCGATCTCCGCCATGGGCCGCAGCCTCGGCCTCGGCGAGCGCTTCGACCTTCCGGTCGTCTCGCAGAGCTTCGGGACGATGCCGGACAGCGAATGGAAGCGGCGCCGGCACGAGGAGAATCCCGAAGCCTTCCCGCGCGGCGACTGGACGCAATCGGACACGCTCAACGCCTCGATCGGCCAAGGCTATGTGGTGCTCAACCCGCTCCAGCTCGGCATGATGGCGGCGCGCATCGCCTCCGGCCGCAAGGTGCAGCCCCGCCTGATCCGCGGCGAGGGACAGCGCAGCGAACCCCTGCCCTACGCTCCCGAGCATTTCGAGATCGTCCGCGCGGGCATGAACGAAGTGGTGAACGGCCGCGGCACGGCCGGCGCCAGCAGACTCCCGTTCGAGGACATTCTGATGGCGGGCAAGACCGGCACCGCGCAGGTACGCCGCATCGGCGCCGGCCAGCGCGGCCAAAGCGGCGAGTGGCGCTTCCGCGACCACGGGCTGTTCGTCTTCTTCGCGCCGGTCGACCGCCCGCGCTACGCCGGCGCGGTGGTGATCGAGCACGGCATGGGCGGATCGCGCGCCGCCGCGCCGGTCGCGCGCGACGTCCTCACCTACGCCTTCGACAAGGACAAGGCGATGCAGGCCCTGCTCGCGCTCGAAGAGCAGTGGGGCGGCACGATCGCCGAGAGGATGGAGCGCCGCGCCGCGCAATGGGCGGCGAACTGGGAACGCCAGCGGCAGGCCGGCGCGAGCGAAGGAGCCTCGGGCTGATGGCCGTGTCCTTCGTCCCCGCCGCCGTGGCCGAGCAGCCGTGGCGGATGCTCTGGGTGGTGCTGGCGCTGGCGCTGATCGGCACGCTGGCCCTCTATTCCGCGGCCGGGGCGGAGCTGACCTATGCGCTTCCCCATGCGGTGCGCTTTGCCGTCTTCCTGTGCCTCGCGCTCGGCCTCTCCTACCTGCGGCCGCAGACGTTCCACGATTATTCCCGGCTCGCTTACGGCGTCGGCATTCTGCTGCTCGTCGCGACCCTGATCGCCGGCACCAAGGCGGGCGGGGCGCGCAGCTGGCTCGAGCTCGGGATTGTGCGCCTGCAGCCTTCGGAGCTGATGAAGCCGATCATCGTCCTCGTCCTCGCGCGCTTCTACGCCCATATGCCGCCGCGCGAGACGCGCAAATGGTCGGCAATCTGGCCGGTCGGCGTGATCCTCGCGGTCCCGGCCGCGCTGATCCTGCTCCAGCCGGACCTCGGCACGATGATGCTGATCGTGCTCAATACGGTGGCGCTGATGTTCCTCGCCGGACTGCCGCTCAGGCTGTTCGTCGGCGGCGCCCTCGCCGTCGCCGCGGCGATCCCGCTCGCCTACAGCGTCATGCTGCCGCACCAGCGCGACCGGCTGCTCATCTTCCTCGACCCGGAGGCCGACCCGCTCGGCGCCGGCTACCACCTCACCCAGTCGAAGATCGCGATCGGCTCGGGCGGGATCTTCGGCCGCGGCTTCCTCAACGGCAGCCAGAGCCATCTGGAATATCTGCCCGAGCAGCATACCGACTTCATCTTCTCGGCGATCGCCGAGGAATGGGGGCTGATCGGCGGCCTGTCGTTGATCCTCCTCTTCTTCCTGCTGCTCCACTGGGGCATGCGCGTCGCGCTCGACGCGCGCGACCGCTTCGAGCGGCTGGCGGCGGCGGGGCTGACGCTGACCATCTTCTTCTACATCGCGGTCAATCTGATGATGGTGATGGGCCTAGCCCCTGTGGTCGGCATTCCGCTGCCTTTGGTCTCCTACGGCGGCTCGGCGATGCTGACGACGATGATCTGCCTCGGAATGCTGATGGCGATCGACCGCTCCAACCGCCGCAAGCAGCGGCGGCGCTGAGCCGCCGGCGCCGCCATTGCAATCGGGGGGCCGCGCCACTAGATGCCCCGTCTGCCCCCCGGCACGGACGCATAGCTCAGTTGGTAGAGCAGCTGACTCTTAATCAGCGGGTCCCAGGTTCGAGCCCTGGTGCGTCCACCACATTCTTCTGGCAAAAACAGCCACTTATGTGAGGCTCTGCGCCGCCGAAATGCAAGCGCTCTGGGCGCTCGTAAGCCAGTCGTAAGCACCGCGAGCATGGTCTTGAAACTCGTTGCCATTCTGTTCTGCTTCCCGCAATACAGCGATGCAATGATGGCGGAGTGGCGGCAGGTTGTGAGATGGCTCGTTTAGAGCAGCGGCGTGTCATCCGGCAGCACCGCTATGGCGTCCGCCTGTCGGGCTCGCGTTTTTTTTACCCACCCGGCGACCATCGCCGGAAGTCGGTCTTCAATTTCGGTGCCGAACAGAATCTCATCGACGTAACCCATGTGCAGCATGTCGATCATGCGGCAGAGATAGGAACGTCCGCACTCCCACCATGTGTAGTGAGCATCGGCGATAAGGATGTGCTCGACCTCCACGCCCGTCTCCAGTCGCATCTCCTCAAGCTCCATCCCGTCCAACAACGTCTCGTAAACGCCATCAGCCACGCGGCTGCCGAAGGTTGTCGTGTGGTAATACTCCTTGATCTCCCACACAGCGACCGGATTGACGGCGGAGGGAAAAGCTCCATCAATGCGACGGGCCAAGGTCCGAAGCGGCATCCCATCGCGCGTGACAGTGGTGAGCTGTCGCGGATCATGGTCATACTCGATGCCGTCAGCGTTAGCCTCGATCAGCATGTTCACCATCGCCGTCAGATAGGCGACTTGCTTCTTCTCACCCTTTTGCTTGTTCATGGCAGCGGCGAGCCTGTATTCCTGAACTTCCAACAGCCGCTCGTACATGGCCTTGGCGGCGACCTTGTCCATAAGCTGGTGCTGGACGGTGTTGTTGAGGACGTCCGCGCGAAACGCGAAGTAGGCGAGAAGCGTGTTGGCGAACGCAGTTGGCGCGCCGTTCTGAACCAGATGGTCGCTCAGCAGCCCAAGCCGCCCCATTCCCGACAAAACCTCCGCAAGTGTCGGCACCTTGATTGTTCCGGTGCCGCGAGCCGTGTAGCCCAGGCATTGAGATAGAGAACGGACATGCGCCCAGAATCCCTTGTCGAGCCCTTTGAAGGTGTCGTTAGCGCGCACGAATCGCCCACCCTTGAGAATCAAATTGAGGAAGGTCGATACAGTCAGGGGGCGCTGCCGCTCAACGGGGGATATGCGAAGCTGCCGCCCCTGAAGGGGCAGCTGCTCAAGTGGATCGGCAACAAGCAGAAATTCGCTCGGGAGATAATCTCATACCTCCCGCAGGATTGCGGCACCTACTATGAGCCGTTCCTCGGTAGCGGTGCGGTGCTGGCGCACCTAGCACCTAGTCGCGGTGTCGCATCGGATACCTTCAAGCCGCTGATCGAAATCTGGCAACAGCTCCACGACGACACCGATCAACTCATCCAGTGGTATGCTGAGCGCCATTCCCTCGTCGCAACCGTGGGCAAGGAAGCGGCATACGAGAGGGTGAAGGCCTCATACAACGCGTCGCCGAACGGCGCCGACCTGCTTTTCCTCTCGCGTGTCTGCTACGGCGGTGTGGTGAGGTTCCGCAAGGCCGACGGCTATATGAGCACGCCCTGCGGACCACACCGACCGATGTCACCGGAGAGCTTCGCGGAGCGGGCACGCATTTGGGGGGCCCGCACCAAGCCAGTTGAGTTTGTGCACGCGGACTACGAAGAGACCATGCGCCGCGCCAAGGCAGGTGACGTGTGTTACCTCGACCCACCGTATGTCGATAGCCAGACCATTCTCTACGGCGCGCAGGGTTTCAGCCTCCTCCATCTTTTCGAGGTGATCGAGGACTGCAAACGCCGTGGAGTGCGTGTCGCGCTCAGCATCGACGGGACCAAAAAGTCGGGTGATAAAAAGGTGGCGCTGCCCATCCCGGAAGGTTTGTTCGAGCGCGAGGTGTTCGTTCACATCGGTCGGTCAATGCTGCGCCGTTTCCAGATGGACGGACAGACGCTTGAAGCAGAGCATGTGTCCGACCGGCTCTTGCTGACCTACTAAGGTCGATCCCGGTTCCGACTTACGACCGGCTTACCCTTCGCCATCGTGACCGAACTACGCGCTGGGGTACAATCGCTTAGTGGCGGTGGCGCTCTAATTCGATGTTTGATTGCCGCGCCTTTCGCCGCTCGACGTTTGCGGGTAGATTCCTCACATGCCCAGACCAGAGATACCCAGCCTCCGCACTTGGCCGCGCAATCTGAGCACGTCTCAGGGAGGCGGCCTCTCGACTTCGCAAGGCGGAGGCATGTCTACATCGCAATACGGAGGGGCCTCCACGTCACAATACGGTGGTCTGTCCACTTCGCAATACGGAGGCATGTCGACCTCTCAATATGGAGGCCTGTCGACTTCTCAGTACGGGGGCCTGTCTACGTCCCAGTATGGCGGCCTCTCAACGTCGCAATACGGCGGTCTTTCGACCAGCCAATTTGGGGGTCTTTCCAGCTCCCAAGGCGGCGGCATGTCCACCTCCTCTTCGAACGTCTACCGTAGCAACATACCGCCTTGGCCCTACTTCCTCCGAGAGATTGAAGCTCGGGGTCTCCAGCAAGCGGCCGATCTAATCAGGCGCCATCTTCCCGACTTCCTTTGGCCCGAGAACTTTTTCCGTTGACCGTCGCTGCACCTGCATCCGGAGATGCGGCGCGATCGCATTTACGGCCCTCTTCCGGAGGCGGCGCTGGCCGCAACTAAGCAAAATCACTGCATCCGCTTAGCTCGCGAGGCACTCTGATTCTATCTTTGAAGCCGCTCGGCGGCGCCACGCGCCCGAAGGAGCGGGGCACTGAGAGCTCAGGAACGAAGGAGTGTTTTCCCGTTGCTGCACATGTGGTCAATCGGTGACACGGAGGCGCAGATGGGTCGTGGATGTAGCCACTCGTCCATTCACAAAGGCAGGCCGGTAGCGCATCAGCAACCCGGCCTTTCTACAGATCGCCTGGTCGGCCCTTTCATTCCCTATGCTGGATACCACCTCGCAGGCGGTAACAAGCCCGTCCTCTGAAATCGTCAGAGCCGCATCGAATGTTCCCCGAGCGCCGTAGGTGCCTTCGAGAAGAAGGCTGAAATCGACAGGGAACGCCAATACAGGATTAGAGTTGATGGGGGCTTTGGTGTTGCGGTCGACTAGCACGCCATCTTCAACCTCTTCATGGTCGGCGAGCAAAGCATCGCGCCTCGCTTGGGCGCGCTGAAGACTCCATGTCTGGGCTGTGTCCATATTCATCCTCAGCAAGGTGGCTTGCTCCGCCTGGCTTCTGCACGTGCTCCATGCTCTGGTGTCGTTCAGCGTCCTGATACCCGATTCCCGCATACGAACTGCGGTGTTCCGCGCGTCACCGTCGAGTCCCGAGATCACTCTGTTGAAGTTGGCTGTACTCAAGCACGCACTATTGAGGCTGGCGTCAGCCAGCGCGTCGATCATTGACCGATGGGCCGTTACCAGCCGGTCGAACCTACTTGTGTAGAAGTGGCTACTCGGCTGAGAAAAAGCAGCGTGATGACAAAGGACTGCCGCACCTAGCAGCAGACGAAAGCATCTTCCTACCGTAGCTGCGCGCTTTGACTTCGGTCCCATGTGTCCGCTCCACCTTGAAATGGAGCGTCCCGGTCAAAGCCGGGTGTTGGAATCCCCGCGCATAGCCCAGGGCACCGCTACCTTTGGGCGCGAGCCTTGGACATACGCAGCGGTCACCCGGCCGAGAATTCGACCGAGCTATGCGTCAAGGGGATTCCACGCCCCACGCCCGGAGTTTGCCGGACGCGAACATTGCTTGCCATGATGTCGGGAGGCAATTCAAGGAGTACCGGCGAAGGCCAACATTTGGGTCGCAACCCGCCAGGCAGCTTCCGGCGCAATGGACGAGCGTGGCCGACGAGGGAATGCGGCGTTGACGAACCCCATCTGCGCGACCAGTCACGCCGATCCAGTCAGTCGCAAGTGTCCACAGACATTCAGCTGTTGCGGCTGACGTCGGCGATGTCGCGATGCTAAGCCATAACGATGGCTCATAAGCGCACCTCCACCGATCAATCGCAGGCGGCGACCCCGCTCGATCCACTGCGGGCGAGCCATGCCGGACACCGTTTCCATGAAGCTTGGGCGGCGCGCAGTGCGCTGGCCTTGCTGCCCCCCGACACTGAACTGACCGCTTTGGCGATGGAGGGACTGAGCCTTGAGGACGAGCAGGAATTGAGCGGACCGGCGATAGAAATCGCCGATCTCACCCGCTATTATGGCGGCCGAAATTTAGTTCAGGCGGCGCGCGTCGAGGTTGTCCAATTCAAATATTCGACGGCACGCGCGGCGCTTGCGGTACGCGCCGCGGACCTTATCCCGACGCTGACCAAATTTGCGCAAGGTGAAGCCGAGCGGCGCGGGCAGCACGGCGATGCGATCGCGGGCCGCGTTTCCTACGAATACGCCACCAACCGGCCAATTCATCCCGAACTCGACGAGGCCATCGCCGCGCTCGGCACCGGCGCCTTGCAACCGGGCGATGCCACGGGTCAGTCCGCGCAGATCGTCGCCGCGCTTGCGGAATTCGATATCGATCTAACCGGCTTTTTGCGCCGCCTTATCCTACTCGGACGGCTCGGCGATCTCGCCGAGGCGCGTCGCGGGCTAGCCCGGACGCTGGCGAGTTGGAGCGCGCCCGGCGATACGCAAACCCGCTTGCGGCTGCGTGAACTCGAGCACCTCGTCCGCGAAAAGGCGGGCCTTGCCGGGCTGCGAGACAAGCTGATCGACCGGGTTGCGGTACTCGACGAACTGAAGGTCGATCACGAGAACGATCTCTATCCCGCGCCCGACGTGTTCCCTCCGCTCAAAACGCGGATCGAGCGCGCGATCCTCGGCGATCTCCTCACCAGGACCAGGACGGCCCGGCTGCCGCTGGTGCTCCACGGCGAAGGGGGCATGGGCAAGACCGTGCTGATGCAGGCACTAGCCGAACGCCTGTCGGCCACCCACGCAGTCGTGCTGTTCGATGGCTATGGTGCGGGCAATTGGCGCGATCCCTCCAATCCGCGGCACCTCGCGAGCCGAACCCTTGTTCATCTCGCCAACCTTTTTGCGGCGCAGGGCCTGTCGGACCTGCTCCTGCCCACCCATCAAGAAGAAGGGTTGCTTCGTGCCTTTCGCTTGCGCCTTACCGACGCCGTTCGAGGGATTCGTCAGCGCGCAGAATCGGCCGGCGTTGCGCTGGTTCTCGACGCGATTGACCATGCGGCGCTGGCGGTTCAGCCCGGACAGCGCTCTTTCGCACAGCTGCTGCTGCATAGCCTAGCGGTCGACCCGATCGACGGGGTGCTGGTCGTGGCATCCTGCCGCACGGAACGGCGCAGCCTGGCTGTCGGCGACGCCGAGTATGACGAGTTTCGGATCCCCCCCTTCACCGAGAAGGAGGTCGCCGCGCTCGTGCTTGCCCGCGATCCCAGCGCAACGCCGGCCGAGATCGCCGCTCTGGCCACCCGGTCGGGCGCGAACCCACGTTGCCTCGATGCCTTTCTGACCGCCGGTCGCCCTTATGAGACCCATGCCGCGATTGAAGGCAATCCTGACAAAATCCTCGATGTCCTGATTGAGGAGCGGATTGCCGACGCCAGGCGTGAGGCAATACGCCGCGGTGCCAGCAACCGATCGATCGATACCTTGCTGGCCGGTCTCGCGATGCTGCCGCCTCCGGTGCCACTGATCGACCTGGCGGCCGCCCAGGGGCTCGACGCGAGCGACATCGAGAGTTTCGCCGCAGATCTCGCGCCACTGCTTGAGCGGACCCGGCACGGTTTGATGTTTCGCGACGAGCCTACCGAGACACTGATCATCAAAATGGCGCAAGCCGATCCCGTAGCGCGCGACGCGGTGATCGCCCGACTCACGGATCAGCAGGACCGGTCAAGCTATGCGGCGCGCGCGTTGCCGATGGTGCTGGCGCAAGCCGGACGTGTCGACGCGCTAACCGCGTTGGCGTTCAGCACCACGGTCCCGGCCGGTACTAGCGACATAGGTCGGCGCGAGATCCGGATCGCCCGTATTACCGCGGCGCTGCATGCCTGCGCGCGCGCCGGCCGAAGCGACGATGTTTTGCGGCTCGCTCTCGAAGCGTCGTTGGTCGCTGCGGGGCACGAGCGCGCGGATCGATTTCTGTACGAGCACCCGGACCTCACCGCGATCGCCGGCGACCCCGAGGCGCTGCGGCGGCTTTTCGCGACGCGGATCGGAAATCCGCAGGGCCGCCATTCGGCGCTGGCGATCGCTTATGCCTTGGCGGGCGAACGTGGCGAAGCCGAACGCCATGCGGAACGGGCCATCGACTGGTTCAACCACGGGTTTCGAGAAGAAGGCGCGCATCATCGCTCAGGTGGACCCTCGCGGCGTTTCGACGCCGTCGGCTTCGCCTATGTCCGCCTGCTGTCTAATGACAGCCGACGCATGTTCGATTGGCTTGGCCGCAACAGCGATGCCTTTGCCTATGACATCGTCCGAGGCGCGCTCGACCTCGGCGATTGCCACGCAGCCGGCGGCAGCGATCCACCCGACATGGCGCGGCTGCGGCGTCGGCTGAGCCGCTGCGCTGCCGCGTTACCCGGCGCGGCGGCCGCGGCGCTGCTCCGCTCCAACGGCGACGCTACGCTCGACCGGCAATTCATCGCCCAGCTCGCCGCCCGACCCCAGCCTAGGGCGGGGGATCACGACGGACCGGGCGCACATAGGGATTCCCTGGCGGTCGAGGCATTGCTCCAAGCTGCGCTGCGCGCGGCCGATCTTAAGTGCTTGGGCGAAGCCCGCTCGATCTTCGCGCGGTTCGAAGCGCGTACCCAAACCGCCTATTCCTTCGACGATTATCGCGGGAAGGATCTCGATCCAGTCTTCGCGCTGGTCGCAGCAGGCGTTGCCGGACCTCTCGCTCGCCGCGCGCCCGCGTTGATCGACCTCGTGCCGTCCGAACTCCTCGAGCTGGTGCCCCCGAGCATTCGCAAGCGCGGGCCGGGCGGTTTCGCGGTCGAGTTGGAGAAGCGGATCAAGTGCGTCGGACGGCGTCGAGCCAAGCGCAAGACGAAGCGCCGCGAAGAGGATCGGTGGCGCCAGGAACGCCTCGACCAGCAACGTAAGCTTGTCGATCACCGACTACAGCCGATCCTGCCCTACGCAGTTCGCATCGCCGGGCTGATCAAGGCTACTCCAGCCGCGAGGCCGGCGTTGGCCGCCGCTTGGATCGATGCGATGGAGAGCGATATTCGCGGTGCGCGCAACTATGAGTTTCGCGACGAGCGGGCGTATCTCGCGCGAATGGGTGGGCTTGCCCTGATATTTGCCGGCACGACGCTGGGCACCCTTGATGGCCCGCTCGCCGGACGCATTGTTGCGTTGCTTATCGCCGCCAAACATATCCACATCGATCCCCTGCTCTGGGCGTGCGAACGGCTGTCGCGGGTGCCGGGTGCCCAGATTGCGGTCATGCAGCTCGCCGCAGAAATTGAGGCGTCAATCCGCAGCGGAACGGATACCGCAGCCAAGCTGACCGAATACGGCAGACTGGCACGCGCGGTGTGGCGGGCGTCCCCGCACGATGCCGCTGCGCTGTTTCGCAAGGCGCTCGACCTTGCCGAAGCGATGGGGTCCGACGATTTTCAGCGTGCCAACTCGGTTCTGCAGCTGAGCGGGAACTATCGCGGCCCACCGCTCAGTGACGCCGCCAGCCATGCGTTACCCCGCATCTTCGAACTCCAGCTCGGTGACGACGACCGGTATCCCTGGGCCGAATGGGCAGCCGCCATGCGCGGCACCGCCGGCACCGCCGCGCTTCCCATGTTGTCGCGCCTCGACGAGAGGTCGGTCGCGCGGCTCTCGCTGACCCTGCCGCCGACGTTGACCGCGTTGCTTGAGGATGGTCGCTTGCCGGCCGATATCACGACGGCACTGATCGGAATGGCCGGCGCTAGCGAATCCCGTGACTTTCGGCTTGATCGCTTTGCGCGCGCCGCCTGCAGCAAGCTCGATGCCGCAGGGCAGCGCGCGCTGTTCGATTA
>JALYHK010000006.1:11728-15890 GCA_030776605.1 Pseudomonadota bacterium | reverse complement strand
CGGTAAAGCTCTGGTACCTTCAATGGGGCCGCGACCCGTAGGCCGCGGAAATTCCGAGCCCCCGCCCGACGATCGACACCGTGCAGGTCCCTTCAATGGGGCCGCGACCCGTAGGCCGCGGAAATGACCGCGGCCGCGCTCGCGCACAAGCTGGCCGGAGCCGACATCGACCTGCGGCTCGTCGAGTCCGCGGAGATCGGCACCGTCGGCGTGGGCGAGGCCACCGTGCCGCACATCCGCTTCTATAACGCGAGCCTCGGCTTCGACGAGGCCGACTTCATGACCCGCACCCAGGCCACCTTCAAGCTCGGAATCGAGTTCAGCAACTGGGGGCGGATCGGCGACTCCTACATCCATCCCTTCGGCGCCTTCGGGACCGAGATCGACGGCATCGCCTTCCACCACGCGTGGCTCCGCGGGCGCGCGGCCGGCATCGACTTCCCGCTCGACGCCTTCTCCCTTCCCATCCAGGCGGCGCGGCGCGACCGGTTCGATTATCCGGAAGACGACCCCGCCTCGCTCTACTCGACCTTCTCCTACGCCTATCAGTTCGATGCGAGCCTCTATGCCGGCTATCTGCGGGCCTATTCGGAGCGGCTCGGGGTGAAGCGGGTCGAGGGCAGGATCACCGACGTCGAGCTGCGAGCTGAGGACGGGTTCGTCGCCGCGGTGGTGCTGGAGGGCGGCGACCGCCTCGAAGCGGACCTTTTCATCGACTGCTCCGGCTTTCGCGGAATCCTGATCGAACAGGCCCTGCGCTCCGGATACGAGGATTGGCGCCACTGGCTCCCCTGCGACCGCGCCGTCGCCCTGCCCTGCCCGATTGCAGGGCCGATCACCCCCTATACCCGTGCAACCGCGCGGGAAGCGGGCTGGATCTGGCGAATCCCGCTCCAGCACCGAATCGGCAACGGCCATGTTTACAGCAGCGCCTTCATCAGCGACGAGGAAGCCGAGCGAACGCTCGTCGAGCAGCTGGAAAGCCCGCCGGCGGCGGCGCCCAATCGGCTGCGCTTCACCACCGGCAAGCGCAAGAAGCAGTGGATCAACAATTGCGTTGCGATCGGCCTTTCCGCCGGGTTCCTGGAGCCGTTGGAATCGACCAGCATCCACCTCATCCAACTGGCGATCGGCCGGCTGCTGGACCTGTTCCCCGACAGGAGCTGGGATCCGCTCGATGCCGCCGAGTTCAACCGGCTGATGGACCTCGAATATGAGCGCGTGCGTGATTTCCTGATACTCCACTACAAGGCGACGCAGCGGGACGACACGCCGTTCTGGGACTACTGCCGGACGATGTCGGTCCCGGATTCGCTCGCCTACAGGATGGAGCTGTTCCGCGAGCGCGGCATCGTTGCCATGTATCGAGAGGGGATGTTCCTCGAGCCCAGCTGGCTCGCCGTCTATTTCGGCCAGAACATCGTTCCCCTCCGCCACGATCCGCTCGCCTGCCGGATAGGCGAGGACGATCTTCGCCGGCGCCTCGAGAGCATGAGCCAGGCCTGCCGGTCCGCAGCCGAGAAAATGCCGAGCCACACGGCTTTCCTGGCGCACCTCGGATCGCGCGTGGCCGCAGCCGCCGGAGCGAGATAGGGTGGCCGTGACTTCATCCGCTGAGGGCGTGAGGCGCAAGGTGGTCATTGTCGGCGGCGGCGTCGCCGGCTGGATGGCTGCGGCGGCGCTGGCGCGTGCGCTCCCCGTCCCGCACTATGCGGTCACACTCGTCGAGACTGCCGGCGAGGACCGCAGCCTCGGCTGCTTCGGCCCCGCAGAGGCGAGCCTTCCCTCGATCCGGCGGTGGCACAGCCGCCTCGGCATCGACGAAGACGAGCTGGTCGGCACGGCCGGCGGCTCGTTCACGCTCGGCATCGCCTTCAGCGGCTGGTCGCGGCCGGGCCACGCCTGGTTTGCGCCGTTCGGCGAGATCGGCGCGACGCTCGGATCGGTCCCGTTCCACCACCTCGCCGCCAGGTTGCGCGCGTCGGGGCAGCGGCTGCGGCTCGCCGACTTCTCGCTCGCGGCGATCGCAGCGCAGACGGGCCGGTTCGCGCGCCCTGCCGAGGATCCCAGCTCGGTCCTGTCCAGCTACAGCTACGGGCTGCACCTCCCACGCTGCGGCTATCGGGAGTTCCTCCAACAAGTCGCGCTTCGGGCGGGCGCGGCCCTCGTACCGGGGCCGTTCAGCCGCGCCGAGCTGGCCGACGACGGCCGCATCGCCGCCGTCGTCCTCGAGGACGGTGCACGCGTCGAGGGCGACCTCTTCATCGACTGCTCGGGCCCCCACGCCTCCTTGATCGAAGGCGCGCTGGCGACCGGCTTCGAGAGCTGGAGACGGTGGCTGCCGTGCGACCGAGCAGCCGAGTTCCTGTGCCAGGCCGGGGCGGCGCCCGTCCCCTACTCACACAATGCTGCCCAAGGCGGCGGGTGGAGCCGCACGGTTCCGCTGCAGGGCCGTACAGGCGAGGCCTTCGTCTATTGCAGCGCCTTTGTGCCCGAAGAGGCGGCGCAGGCGCAGGCCCTCGGCGGACTTTCGGGGCCGGCGCAATCGGAAAGGCGATCCAGCTTCGAGCCCGGCCGCCGGCGGCTGCTGTGGAACCGCAACTGCATCGCCATCGGGGCAGCGGCCGCCCTGCTGGAGCCGATCCACCCGACCTCACTCCACCTGGTCCACTCCGCGCTGGAGCGGTTGATCGCCCTGTTCCCGGAGGACGCGGATGCGCCGGCCGAAGCGGCGGAGTTCAATCGGCTGGGAATAGCCGAGCTGGAGCGGCTGCGCGATTTCGCGATCCTGCCCTACAAGCTCAACGGCCGCGTGGGCGAGCCGTTCTGGGATGCCTGCCGCGCGATGGAGGTGCCCGATTCGCTCGGCTACAAGATCGAGCTCTACCGCAGCCGCGGCCGGGTCCCCCTCTACGACGGCGACATGTTCGAGGAGGCCGACTGGGTCGCGCTCCTCGACGAGCAGGGCGTGCGGCCGCGCCGCTACGATGTGATGGCGGACCGCGTCCCTCCCGAATATCTCTACCGGCACATGGCCCGCGTCCGCGAGCTGGTGCTGAAGGGCGCGGCCAGCCTGCCGCCGCACGGAGAATATCTGCGCCGACACTGCCCCCACTGGCCGGCGCGCGAGGGGGCGACATGACCTCCGACCGGCGGATCAGGAAAATCGTGATCCTCGGCGGGGGCACGGCGGGATGGATGGCCGCCGCTGCCCTGGCCCGGCTGAGAAGAAACGGCGTCACCGAGATTGTCCTCATCGAATCGGACGAGATCGGGACCATCGGCGTCGGCGAAGCCACGATCCCGCCGATCCGCACGTTCAACGCGATGCTCGGCCTCGACGAGGACGAGTTCGTCGCCAGGACCCGGGGCAGCTTCAAGCTCGGCATCGAATTCGTCAACTGGACCCGGCCCGGTCACCGCTACATGCACCCCTTCGGCAGTTTCGGCGCCGACATCGAGGGCATCAGGTTCCATCAGTTCTGGCTCAAGCTGCGCCGCGACGGCGCCGTCGGCGGCATCGAGGATTATAATCTCTGCGCGGTCGCCGCTCGCCTCGGGCGCTTCGAGCGGCCGAGCGCCGATCCCCGCTCCATCCTGTCGACGCTGAACTACGCTTTCCACTTCGACGCGCTACTCTACGCCCACTACCTGCGCGCCTACGCAGAGGCTCGCGGCGTCGGCCGCCTCGAAGGGAAGGCAGTCGACGTGTCGCTGCGCGGGGAGGACGGCTTCGTCGAAGCGGTGACGCTGGAGGACGGGCGCCGCGTCGAGGGCGAACTGTTCATCGACTGCTCTGGCTTCCGCGGCATTCTGATCGAGCAGGCGCTGAACACCGGCTACGACGACTGGAGCGCGTGGCTGCCGTGCGACCGCGCGGTTGCCCTGCCCTCCACGTCGGCCGGCGACCTCCTGCCCTACACGCGGGCGACGGCACGGGCGGCGGGATGGCAGTGGCGCATTCCGCTGCAGCACCGGACCGGCAACGGCTACGTCTATTCAAGCGGGTTCGCTAGCGATGAGGAGGCTGCGCGGACCCTGCTCGGCAATCTCGAGGGGGCCCCGCTCGGCGAGCCGCGCTTTCTGCGCTTCACCACCGGGCGGCGCCGCAAGGTATGGAACAGGAACGTCGTTGCGCTCGGGCTGGCGAGCGGGTTCATGG
>JALYHK010000006.1:0-11718 GCA_030776605.1 Pseudomonadota bacterium | reverse complement strand
CCTCTGGAATCGACCAGCATTCACCTCGTCCAGGCCGGCATCGCCAAGCTCCTCGCCCTGTTCCCGGACCGCGACTTCGATCCCGCCCTCCGAGAGGAATATAACCGGCTGACGATGGTTCAGCTCGAGCAGATCCGCGACTTCCTGATCCTCCACTACAAGGCGAACGAGCGCGGCGAGCCGTTCTGGAAGCGCTGCCGCGACATGGAAATCCCGGAGAGCCTTGCCCGCAAGCTGGCATTGTTCCGGGCGCAGGCACGCCTGTTCCGCTACGAAGACGAGCTGTTCAGCGATTCGAGCTGGATAGCGGTCCTGCTCGGCCAGGGCGTCATGCCGCTGGCGTACGATCCGCTGGTCGACACCGTCGAGCAGGAGCAGGTCCGGCATAGCTTTGCGCGCATGGCCTCGATGATGCACGCAGCCGCCGCCGCGATGCCGCGGCACGCGGATTATGTCGCGCGGCACTGCCCCGCGCCCGGCGCGGCCGCACAGCCCGTCGCCGGAGCAGCTTGAGGAGTTTGGAGTGGACGACAATCGCATTCGCAGCATCGCGATAATCGGCGGCGGAACATCCGGCTGGATGACCGCAGCGACGCTCGCGCGGCTGCTGGGCACGGACTACGCCTCGATCACGCTGGTGGAGTCCGACGAGATCGGGATCATCGGCGTCGGCGAGGCCACCATCCCGCAGATGGCCACCTTCAACCGCATGCTGGGCATCGACGAGGACGACTTCGTCCGCAGGACCAAGGGAAGCTTCAAGCTGGGCATTCAGTTCGTCAACTGGGGCAAGCTCGGCCACGTCTATTTCCACCCGTTCGGCACCTACGGGATCAACATGGAAGGAGTCTCCTTCCACGCCTACTGGCTTCGCCTCCATCTTCAGGGCGAGGCGGCATCGCCGGACGACTGGTCGCTTCAGGCGACCGCCAGCGCCCGCGGCAAGTTCATACGGCCGATCGACGCCGGCAACTCGCCGCTGTCCAACATCGCCTATGCCTATCATTTCGATGCCGGCCTCTATGCCCGCTATCTGCGCTCCTATTCGGAAGCGCGCGGCGTCGTGCGGCAGGAGGGGAAGGTCGTCGACGTGTCGCTGCGCGGCGAGGACGGCTTCATCGAGGCGGTGACCCTCCACGACGGGCGGCGCATAGAAGCCGACCTGTTCATAGACTGCTCGGGGTTCCGCGGCCTGCTGATCGAGCAGACGCTGAAGACCGGCTATGTCGATTGGTCGCACTGGCTCCCCTGCAACCGCGCGGTGGCGGTGCCCTGCGAGAGCGTCGAGGACATCACGCCATACACGCGCTCGACCGCGCGTTCCGCGGGCTGGCAGTGGCGAATCCCGCTCCAGCACCGGATCGGCAACGGCCATGTCTTCTCCAGCAACTTCATGAGCGACGGCGAAGCGATCGACGTCCTGCTGTCGAACCTCGACGGCAGGGCGCTCGCTGATCCGCGAGTCGTCCCCTTCACCACCGGCCACCGCAAGAAGTTCTGGGTCAAGAATTGCGTCGCTATCGGTCTGTCCGCCGGCTTCATGGAGCCGCTGGAATCGACCAGCATCTGGCTGATCCAGAGCGGCATCGCACGGCTGATGGCCATGTTTCCCGATCGCAGCTTCGCCCAGCCGGACATCGATCGCTACAATCGCGTCCTGCTGACCGAATATGAGCAGATCCGCGACTTCCTGATCCTCCACTACCACGTCACCGCCCGCGACGATTCGCCGTTCTGGGACTATTGCCGGACGATGGCCATTCCCGAGCCGCTCCAGGAGAAGATGCGGATCTTCGAAAGCTACGGCCGCAACTTCCGCGAGAATGAGGAGCTGTTCAACGACACGAGCTGGTTCGCAGTGATGTTCGGCCAGGGCATGCGCCCGCGCCGCTACGACCCGGTGGCGGAGGTGATGAGCCTCGAGGAGACGCGCCGGCGCCTCGAACATATCCGCAGCGCGGTTTCAAACTCGGCCGACTACATGCCCAGACACCGGGACTTCATCGCCGAGCATTGCGCGACCGAGGAGCTTCGCCACGACCCTGCCGCGATGGCGACCACTGCCTGAGAGGCCGGGAAGGGTCGTGGGCTTCACGAAGTGGCGCGGGACCGTGGCGAGGCTCGAGGCGGGAGCGGCCGCCTTCGCGGGGCACCACGAACAGTCGTCGAACCGACAGGGAGGAAGCCGATCGTGAAATATAAGACGTTCCGGACAGCGCTGCTGGCGGCGGCTGCGCTCGGCATGGCCGGGTGCGCGACGATGGCTGCCGATGCTCCTGGTGCCGACGTCCGGCTCAACCAAGTCGGCTTTCTTCCCGATGGCCCCAAGCAGGCGATCGTGCCGAGCTCTGCGACCGCTCCGCTGCGCTGGAGGCTGGTCGATGCAGGCGGGACCACCCGCGCGACCGGCATGACCGAAGTGCTGGGCCAGGACCGCTATTCCGGCGAGCATGTCCATCTCATCGACTTCAGCAGCTTCACCGGCAGCGGAGCGGAATTCCGGCTCATTGTCGGAAACGGCCGCAGCGACGCGTTCCGCATCGCAGCCGGGATCTACGATCCGCTCGCCTTCGATGCGCTCTCCTATTTCTACCACAATCGCAGCGGGACCCCGATCGAGGCCCGGCATGCCGGTGGGCCGCAATGGGCCCGGCCGGCCGGCCATGCCCCGGACCGCGCGACCTGCTATGCCGGGACCGATCTGCAGCAGAACCAGTGGGAGGGCTGCGACTACACGCTCGACGCGAGCCGCGGCTGGTACGATGCGGGCGACCACGGGAAATATGTCGTCAACGGCGGCATCGCCGTTTGGACGCTGATGAACTTCCACGAACGCCAGCGCCATCTCGGCCGGCCCGAGCTGTTCCGCGACGGGAGCGCCCGCTTGCCCGAGGCCGGGAACGGCATCGACGACCTGCTCGACGAGGCGCGCTGGGAAATGGAATTCCTGCTCGCGATGCAGGTTCCCGACGGGACGCGTGCCCGCGTCCCCGTCCGGGTCCGCCAGGCAGCCCCCGGGCTCCGGTTCACCGAGATCGACGCGTCCGGCATGGCCCATCACAAGCTCGCCGACGAAAAATGGACGTCGCTTCCGCTCGCCCCCCACGAGGATCGGGAGACCCGCTACCTCTATCCGCCGAGCACCGGAGCGACCCTTAACCTGGCCGCCACCGCGAGCCAGTGCGCGCGGATCTGGCGCGACATCGATGCCGCTTTCTCGGCGCGCTGCTTGAGGACGGCGGAACGCGCCTTCGCCGCGGCGATGCGCAATCCGGAAGTCTATGCGCTCAACAATTTCGACGGCAGCGGCGCCTATGGCGATTCAGGCTTTGCCGACGAATTCTACTGGGCGGCGGCCGAACTGCTCGTCACCACCGGCAAGCCGGAATATGAGCGCGTGCTGCGCGCGTCCCCACACTTCGCCGAAGCGGAGGCGCCGGAACCCTCCTGGCCGAACACGGCGACGCTCGGCACCATCACGCTGGCCGTGGTTCCCAGCCGTCTGCCGCCCGAAGATCTTGCCGCGATGCGCGGCCGACTGATCGCCGCCGCCGACCGGTCGCTGCGCGAGCGCGAGCAGGTCGGCTACCGCATCCCCTATGCCCCCGCCGGATATTCCTGGGGCTCGAACTCGAACATCCTCAACCGTGCGATGCTGCTCGCCCTGGCGCACGATTTTACCGGCGACCGGCGCTACTTCGCCGTCGTCATCGACGCGATGGACTATCTGCTCGGCCGCAACCCGATGGCTCGCTCCTATGTCAGCGGCTATGGCGATCGGCCGATGATGAACCCCCACCACCGCTTCTGGGCCCACAGCCTGGATCCGCGTTATCCGCCGCCGCCGGCGGGCGCGCTGTCGGGCGGGCCGAACAACAGCAACATGTCGGACGAGGTTGCCCGCGCAATGCGCGGCACATGCCACCCCCAGACCTGCTGGGTCGATCATATCGACGCGTTCAGCCTCAACGAGGTGGCGGTCAACTGGAACGCGCCGCTGGTCTGGGTGGCGGGCTGGCTGGCCGAACGGGACTGAAGCCGCTTACCTCGCCGCGACGGTGAGGGTGGCGCTCTTCAGGTTGCGCGAGTCCGGCCCGGCCGAAACCGTAAAGGTGCCGGGCTCCACCACCCTTTGCATGGCGAGGTTCCACAGCGAGAGGTCTCGCGGGCTGAGCTCAAAGACCAAGGTCCGGCGCTCGCCGGGCTGAAGCGTCACGCGACGGAAGTCCTTCAGCTCGAGGACCGGCCGGGTGACGCTCGCCTCGTCGTCGCGAACGTAGAGCTGCACCACTTCGTCGCCGGCGCGCGGCCCGGTATTCGTCACGTCCACCTCGACCCGGACGGCCTCGCCCTTGCCGACCACCGGCCGCGGCAGCCGCGGGGCCGATATTTCGAAGCTGGTGTAGCTGAGCCCGTAGCCGAAGGGATAGAGCGGATCGGCGCTCTCGAACAGATAGCCGCGCCGCGCCGTCGGCCTGTGATTGTAGAAGAAGGGCAGCTGTCCGACGTGGCGGGGGATGGTGACCGGCAGCTTGCTCCCCGGATTGACCCGGCCGAACAGCACGTCGGGGACGCCGTTGCCGGTCTCCTGCCCCAGATACCAACCCTCGATCATCGCGGGAGCATGGGCGGCGAGATAATTCACCGAGAGCGGCCTGCCGTTCAGCAGCACGACGACCGTCGGCTTGCCGAGCGCGAAAATCTCGCGCGCGAGTTCCTCCTGCTGCCCGACAAGGTCGAGCGAAGCGCGGTCGCCGAGATGGGTTTCCGCCCAGGCTTCGCGGCTCGTCTACTCATTGTCCCCCAGCACCATCACGATGATATCGGCGCGGCGGGCGACCTCCACCGCCTCGCGGATCAGCTGCCGGTTGACCTCCTCGGGCACAAGCTCGACCGGATCCGCCGCCCACGAGCGGCTTTCGGTAATCCGGACCGCTTCGGCATAGTCGACTTCGAATCCCGCGCGCCGGCCTTCCTCCTGCATCGCGTCCAGAACGCTCACGACGTGCCGCGGAACGTCGCTATAGCCGCCGATCGGCGTGTCGCGCGCGTGCGTGCCGAGCACCGCCATCCGGCGGAATCGCGCCGGATCAAGAGGCAGCACGCCCCGGTCGTTCTTCAGGAGAACGATGGCGCGGCCGGCCGCCTCGCGGGCGAGCGCGACGGCTTCCGGCGTTGCGGTCAGGCGCTCGGCGGCGGCGGCGGCGACATAGGGATTCTCGAACAGCCCGGCCGCGAACTTCAGGCGCAGCACCCGCCGCACCGCCGCATCGATCCGCGCCTCCGATATGCGTCCCTCCCGCACCAGCGCGGGCAGGTGGAGGAAGGTCTCCGGGTCCGGCAGCTCGACATCGACGCCCGCGGCCAGGGCGCGGGCAGCGGCGTCGGGCGGGTGGCTTATCATACGATGACGGGTGATCAGTTCCCGGATCGCGAAATAGTCGCTCACCACCGCGCCCTCGAAGCCCCATTCGCCGCGCAGCACGTCGCCGAGGAGCCAGCGGTTGACGTGCGAAGGCACGCCGTCGATCTCGTTGTAGGAGGCCATCACCGACAGCACCGGTAGCTCGGTTATCGCGCGTTCGAACGGCGGGAAGAAGATCTCGCGCAGCGTCCGCTCGGGCAGCTGGGCAGGCCCGACATTGGTGCCGCTTTCCGGCTGGCCATGCCCTGCGAGGTGCTTCAGCGTGACCAGCACCCTATCCGGCGCGAGCGGGAGCGTGCGTCCCTGGAACCCGCGGATCGCGGCGAGCGACATCTCGCTGACCAGGTGGGGGTCCTCGCCATAGGTTTCCTCGATCCGCCCCCAGCGGGGGTCGCGCGCGACATCGACGACGGGGGCGAGGGCGAGCTGTGCGCCGCGCGCCCGCATCTCCCGCGCCGCGACCGCGAAGACGCGCTCGACCAGCTCCGGGTCCCAAGTGCTGGCAAGGGCGATCGACTGGGGAAAGCTGGTCGCCCCGCGGGCGGTGTAGCCGTGCAACGCCTCCTCGTGGAACAGCAGCGGGATGCCGAGCCGAGTCTGCTCGACGGCCCAGCGCTGGGCGGCATGGATATAGTCGGCAGTCTCGCGCGGGCCGCGGTTGAGCGCGCCGGCGGCCGCGCCGGCCGCGACGTCGCCCGAGGGCCGCTCCACCCCGACGCGGTCCGAAGGCCGCGCAATCTGGCCGATGCCGTGCGGGAAGGCCTGCGAGGCACGCTCGGCCGAAAAGTCGCCGGAAGGGGTTTGGATCCGCCCCTTCTGCTGCCAGACGGACAGCATCTGCGCGACCTTTTCCTCCAGAGTCATCCGCGCCAGCAGGTCGTCGATCCGGCGCTCGATCGGCTGGGAGGCATCCTTGTAGGCTGGGACGGAGGGCGCGGGAGCGGTCGCTGCCCCCGACACGCAGGCGCCGAGCGCCGCGAGCCCTCCGAGAAGCAGGGCGGCAAAGCTCGCGGCGCTGCCGCGCCAGGAGGCTGGAGCCGGTCCGAGGCGGCCGATACTGGCCATCAGAGGTCCTCCGAGGAAGCGGGACGAGGAATTCCGCAGCGGTACCGCTATCATGAGCCTCGCACGGAGCACATTCGGGGTCAACGAGGTCGGGCAGGCGGTTCGTTGCATTGGATCGGCCGCGCACCTAGTCTGGAGGTTGAGGAGGCGGAATGAAGTGAGCCGGCGGAGCCGCGGAAGCATCACCATCCAGGACGTCGCTCGGGCCGCGGGCGTCTCCGCCATGACAGTGTCGCGCGTCATCAACGGCGAGCGCAACGTGCGCGAAAGTACGCGCGCAGCGGTGCTCGACGCGATCAAGCGCCTCAACTACTCGCCCAACGCCGCCGCGCGCAGCCTGGCCGCCGGGGAAGCGACACACATCGGCCTCCTCTATGCCAATCCCAGCGCCGCCTATCTGAGCCAGTTCCTGGTCGGGGCGCTCGCCGGCGCCCGGCGCGCCGGCTGCCATCTCGTCCTCGAAGCCTGCGAATCGGAAACCGCCGACGAACAGGCGGAGGCGACCCGCCGCTTCGTCGAGTCCGGCGTGGACGGGGTCATCCTGCCGCCCCCGCTATCCGAGTCGCGCCCGATCCACGCCGAACTCGCCGCCGCCGCTACGCCCGTCGTCACAGTGGCAATGGGCCTGACGGAGCCCGGGAACCTCAATGTCAGGATCGACGATTTTGCCGCCGCCAAGGCAATGACCAACCATCTGCTCGCCCTGGGCCACCGCAGGATCGGCTTCATCCGGGGACATCCGAACCACAGCGCCAGCGCCGAGCGCGCCCGCGGCTTCGCCGCCGCGCTCGACGACTATGGCCTGGAGGCTGAGCAGGGGCCGACCGAGCAAGGCTATTTCACCTACCGGTCCGGTCTCGTCGGCGCCGAACGCTTGCTTTTGCGAACGCCGCGGCCGACCGCCATTTTCGCCAGCAACGACGACATGGCCGCGGCAGCCGTCAACGTCGCCCACCGGCGCGGCCTCGATGTGCCGAAAGACCTTAGCGTGGTCGGGTTCGACGATACCTGGCCCGCCACCACGGTATGGCCGGAGCTGACGACGGTACGCCAGCCGATCGCTGCGATGGCCGAGGCCGCGCTCGAGCTCCTGCTCGCCGACATGCGAAGCCATCGTTCGGGGGGCGCTCCAAAGGAAAGCGAGCGGGTGCTGGACCACGAGCTGGTCGTCCGCGAATCGTGCGGCCCCCCGCCCGACCAGGCCAAGGCGGCCGCGCCGGAGCGGCCGCCCTCTCGCGCCGCTGCGCCCAGGACGCAGCGTTCACTTGTCGGCTAGGGCGCCGATGGCCATGGGCGGACCGAGGCAGACATGAGGGCTCCCGAATCGTTCGACACTTGCGGCGCCGCGCGTTACCGCTACCAAAACGACAGCTGTTCGAGACGCAGCGAAACAATGGGACCAGGAGGGGAAGAGCGATGACTGAGGCCAGTCCCGACCGGGCGAACATGGGGTTCATCGTTCTCATCGTCGCGGTGGCGACGATCGGCGGGTTCCTGTTCGGCTTCGACAGCGGCGTGATCAACGGAACCGTCGACGGCCTGCAGCAGGCGTTCAATGCGACCGCGATCGGCACCGGCTTCAACGTGGCTTCGATGCTGCTCGGCTGCGCGGTCGGCGCCTTCGTCGCCGGGCGCCTGTCGGACCTTATCGGTCGCCGCAACGTGCTGCTGATCGCCGCCGTCTTCTTCATCGTCAGCGCCTGGGGCTCCGGCATCGCCACATCCTCGCCGGAGTTCGTCTTCTATCGCTTCCTGGGGGGCCTGGCCGTGGGCGCCGCGAGCGTCCTCGCGCCGGCCTATATCAGCGAAGTGACGCCGGCAGCGATTCGCGGGCGGATGTCGACGATCCAGCAGATCATGATCATCGTCGGCCTGACCGCCGCCTTCCTTTCCAATTACCTCCTGGCCGAGGCGGCCGGCGCGTCGGTGAGAAGCTTCTGGCTCGGCTACGAAGCGTGGCGCTGGATGTTCTGGGTCGAGATCGCGCCGGCAACCCTGTTCCTGATCGCGCTCCTCTTCATCCCGGAAAGCCCGCGCTATCTCGTGCTGAAGGGCCATGAAGGAAAGGCGGAGGCGGTGCTCACCCGCCTGTTCGGACGCGACGTGGCGGTGCGCAAGGTCCAGGAGATCAGGGACTCGCTCGCCACCGACCTGCACCGCCCCCGCTTCTCGGACCTGATCGACAAGGCTACGGGGCGGATCCGGACGATCGTCTGGGTCGGCATCGGCCTCGCCACCTTCCAGCAGCTGGTCGGCATCAATGTCGTCTTCTACTATGGCGCAGTCCTCTGGCAGGCGGTGGGCTTCACCGAGGCCGACGCGCTGCTGATCAACGTCGTTTCGGGCTCTTTGTCGATCCTCGCCTGCGTGCTCGCGCTGGTGCTGATCGACCGGATCGGCCGCAAGCCGCTGCTGCTGGTCGGCTCGGCGGGCATGGCGGTGACGCTCGGCCTGATGGCGGCGTCCTTTTCGACCGGATCGCTGGTCGGCGGAACACTGGAGCTCTCCGAGAGGATGGGCCAGCTCGCGCTGGTCAGCGCCAACCTCTACGTGATCTTCTTCAACCTGAGCTGGGGCCCGGTGATGTGGGTGATGCTGGGCGAGATGTTCCCGAACCAGATCCGCGGCTCTGGCCTGGCGGTGAGCGGGTTCGCGCAATGGTTCTCGAACTTCGGGATCACCATGACCTTCCCGATCCTGCTCGCCTCGATCGGGTTGATGGGAGCCTACGGCTTCTACGCGGTGTCGGCGGTGGTCTCGTTCATCTTCGTGCGGGCGATGGTCCACGAGACCCGCGGCCGCGAGCTGGAGGAAATGCCGGGCTGAACGGCGGCCGCGGGGCGCGGACGGCCGCCCGCGCCCTGCCGATCAGTCGATCGGCAGCTCGAACGAGCCGGCGGGCATGTCGGCCGCGTCGTAGAGGTTGACCAGCGGATAATCCGCCCAGCCGTAGCGTACCCGCGTCGCCGGCCCCCCGTCCCACCTCAGGCGCACCGTCGATCCGGACACCGCGGCGGGGACGAAGCGGCAGCTCGCCTGCGTCTCGCCGCACAACTCGAAAGCGATGGCGTGGCTGCCGCTCCAGGCGCGCAACGCGCCCGCCACGCCGGCGAAATCGACGGCTATCGCGTCCCCCGCACGGCGGGCGCCAAGGACTCGGGGGGCGGCGGGCTCCCGGCTGCCATAGGCCAGCGCCCGCGCGGCGCGGGCGAGGCGCCGGCCGACTTCCTGCTTGTCGGGCGGGTGGATGTCGTGGCGCTCCCCCAGGTCGAGCGCAGGCACCAGCGCCGCGTGCGGATCGGCGGCGGCGAGGCGCTGCTGGTTGCGCAGCGCCGCCCAGCCGCTGGCGGTAGGCTGCGGGGCCGGCGCCCCGAATCCGGCCAGGCTGACGATCAGGAAGGGCAGCTCGCTGCGCCCGAACTGGCGCCGCCAGGCCGCCATCATCGCGCGCAGCCGGTCGGCATAGGCGCCGGCCAGGCCGACATCGGATTCGCCCTGGTACCAGGCTACGCCCCGGAGCCCGAACCCGCCTAGCGGCGCGATCATCCCATTGTAGGCGAGCGAGACGCCGGCGTGGGTGTCCCAGGGCGCGCGCGGCGGATTGCCGATGCCCGAGGCCCCCACGGAATATTCCCAGCCCTCCCCCAGCGGCTTGACCGTGCCGTCGGCCAGCGTCAGGCGCAGCCGCTCGGCGGGACCATGGAAGCCTCCGGCGCCCCAGCTGTCGCCGATGTTGACGATAATCTCGTTCTCGCCCGCCCTCAGCACGGCAGGCGGGACCGCATATCGCCGCTCGAGCGACCAGCCGAAGCTGCTGCCGACCGGAACGCCGTTGACCCAACTCTGGTCGAGATCGTCGATGACGCCGAGCGACAGCACGCCGCCCTGCGCCGCTTCCTCGGCGGTCAGCGAGAACTTGCGGCGCGCCCAGACATAGCCGTTGAACTCGGCGAAAGCGGGATCGCCCCACTGCTCCCACGGCGCGATGGCGGGGAATGGGCGCCAGGAAAGACGGCCGCTGTCGCGCCACGGCTCAGCGCCTTCCGCATCGCCGGTCCGCTCGCGCCACCAGCGCCCCCAAAGCTCCCCGAACCGGCGGCTCGCCGCGGCGGGATCGTCCCGGTAGAGCGCAAGCAGCTCGGCCGCGTCGCCGGCCCCGGCGGCGCCGAGCGCCGCTTCCGGCGTCCAGGTGCGGATCTGGGTTCCGCCCCAGCTGGCGCTTATCGCGCCGATCGGGACATCCTCCGAGCGGCGCAGGTCCCGGGCCATGAAGTAGCAGGCGGCGGGAAAGCCTCCGACGGTCTCGGGCGTCACTGCACGCCAGGCCACCGGGCCGCCGAAACGGTCCTGCGGCGAAAGGGCGGTGTGGTGCGGGACCGTGAGGATCCGCAGCCGCGGGTCGCGCGCCCCGGCGAGCTCCGCCTCGCCGTTGAGCGCGCTCCTCACCGGCCATTCCATGTTGGACTGGCCGGAACAGAGCCAGACGTCGCCGACCAGCACGTCCTCAGCCGCCGCGATTCCGCCGTCGCCGGAAACCGACAGGCGGTAAGGGCCGCCCGCCGGCATCGCCGGAAGCGTGACCCACCAGCGGCCGTGCGGGTCGGCGCGCGTGGAGCGGCTGGTTCCGGCGAAGGCGACGGTGATGCCCTCGCCCGGTTCGGCCGTGCCCCAGATCGCGACCGCACGGTCGCGCTGAAGCACGACGCCGTCGGAGAAAAGCGGATGAAGCGAGGGGCGCGCCTGAAGCTGGGCGGGCAAGGCGGCCGACGCCAGGGCCGCGGCTAGGATCGGGTAAGCCGCTCGTATCATGCTGGTCCTCCTCGCGCTCCCCGGATGTTCCTGCCGCCGCACGCCCGGCGCCTTGGCAGAGCTCAGGGCTCGCCGCACCGATCCTGAGCCACCGCCGCGCTGGCGATTCGGACATCGGAGATGGAAAGCGCGAAGCGCCCGGCGGTGGCGATGCGGAAGGGGACGCTGACGCGCTGCATGTCCACCCCGGCCCGTGCGAAGCAGCGCAGCGGCACCGCGAGCGTCCGCCATTGACCCGCCGGCGCCCCCGTGAGGGCGCCGGTGACCGGGAACTCGGCGCCTTCCATGCCGAGCGTCACGGGCGCGGTGGGCGGCGTCTCGACCCGGTAGTCGATGACTAGGCTGAGCTCGCCTTTGGCTTCGCGGTAAATGTCGAGCGGCTGCGCCGCTTCGATCCGCGCCGCGGCGGGGATCGAAGC
>JALYHK010000005.1 GCA_030776605.1 Pseudomonadota bacterium | reverse complement strand
GGTCGAGGCGGCCGAGGTCGCGGGGCCGGGCTTCATCAATCTCAGGCTCGCCCGCGAGGTCTGGCGCGAGGAGCTGCGCGCCATACTCGCCGGTGGCGAGGCTTACGGGCGGCTGCAGCTCGGCGAGGGCGTGCGGGTCAATGTCGAATATGTCTCGGCCAACCCGACCGGCCCGATGCACATGGGCCACTGCCGCGGCGCGGTGGTCGGCGACGCGCTGGCGGGGCTGCTCGAATATGCCGGCTATGCCGTTACCCGCGAATATTATGTCAACGACGCCGGCGCGCAGGTCGATCTGCTCGCCCGCTCGGCGCACCTGCGCTACCGCGAAGCGTTCGGCAAGGAGATCGCGGAGATACCCGACGGCCTCTACCCCGGCGATTATCTGAAGCCGGTCGGCCGGCGGCTTGCAGACGAGCACGGCGACCGCTTCGTCGGCGCACCGGAGGCGGAGTGGCTGGCGACGTTCCGCCGGACGGCGGTGGCGATGATGATGGACATGATCCGGGGCGACCTGGCCCTGCTCGGCATCCATCACGACGTCTTCGCCTCGGAGGCCGAGATCCACGAGAAGGGGCTGGCCGAACAGGCGCTGGCGTGGCTGCGCGAGCGCGGGCTCGTCTACGAAGGCGTTCTCGAGCCCCCGAAGGGCGAGACGCCGGAGGACTGGGAGCCGGTCGAGCTCACCCTCTTCCGCGCCACCGCGTTCGGAGACGACCAGGACCGGCCGGTGAAGAAGTCCGACGGCAGCTGGACCTATTTCGGCGGCGATCTCGCCTATCACTTCCAGAAGGCGCAAAGGGCCGACCAGTTGGTCGACGTCTGGGGCGCGGACCATGCCGGCACGGTGAAGCGGATCAAGGCGGCGGTCGCGGCGCTCACCGAAGGCAAGGTCCCGTTCGACGTCAAGCTGGTGCAGATGGTGCGGCTGCTGCGCGCCGGCGAGCCGGTCCGGATGTCGAAGCGCTCCGGCAATTTCGTCACCCTCGCCGACGTGGTGAACGAGGTCGGCAAGGACGTCGTGCGTTTCACCATGCTGACTCGCAAGGCCGACGCGCAGATGGACTTCGATTTCGCCAAGGTGGTTGAAGCCTCCAAGGACAATCCGGTCTTCTACGTCCAATATGCCCACGCCCGGATTTGCTCGCTCCACCGGCGCGCCGGCGAGGAGGGGATCGAGACCGGGGGCGAGGCGGACCTGTCGCTGCTCGAGGAGGAGGAACTGGCGCTGGTGAAGCTCGCCGCCCAGTTCCCGCGCGTGGTCGAGGGCGCCGCCCAGGCGCACGAGCCGCACCGCATCGCCTTCTATCTCTACGATCTCGCCGGCGCCTTCCATGCGCTGTGGAACAAGGGCAACGATCACCCCGAAAAGCGTTTCCTCCTGGCACAGCGTCCGGAATTGACGCGCGTGCGTATGGCCTTGGCCGATGCAATCGGGCAGATTGTCCGAAACGGGCTGCGGATCATGGGCGTGACCGCCGCGGAGGAGATGCTGTGATGAGCGACGCGCGCGCCGAGGATATCGACGACGGCGACCGCCTGCCCTGGCTCGAGGCGGTCGACGAGGACGAGGCCGAGGACGGGCCCTCGGCGCTGAAGCTGATCGCGGCGGTCGTCATCGGCCTGGTCGCCATCGGCCTCGTCGTCGGCGGCCTGTTCTGGCTCGGCAACCGCGGCGGCGGCGAGGGCGATGCGGAGCTGATCGAGGCTCCCGAGGGCGCCTACAAGGTCGCGCCCGAGGATCCTGGGGGCATGCAGGTCGACGGACAGGGCGACACCGCGCACGCCGCCAGCGCCGGCGACGAGCCGCGCGGCAACCTCTCGATGAACGTGCCGGAGGCGCCGGTGACCCCCGGTCAGCAGCAGCAAGCACAGCCGCAGCAGCAGGCACAGCAGCAGCCGGCGAGGCCGCAGCAGCAGGCGCAGCAGCCCCCGCAGCCTTCCCCCGCCGCCGGCGCCACCATCCAGCTCGGCGCCTTCGGAAGCCAGGCGGCGGCGAACAACGCGTGGCGGGCGCTGTCGGGCCGCTTCACCTATCTCGCTCCGCTCAGCCACAGCGTCACGCCGGTGCAGTCCGGCGGCCGCACCCTCTACCGTCTGCGCGCCAGCGGCCCCAACGCCGAGGACGTCTGCCGCCGGCTTCGGGTTGCCGGAGAGACCTGCACGCCGGTGCGCTAGCCGCGTCTTGCGGGGCGCGGCGCGTCCTGCGAAGAGGGGCCGCACCGCCCGATGCTGCCCGCGATCTTCTCACTTTCCGGCCCCGAGCTGACCGCCAACGAGCGCGCGCTTTTCCGGCACGCGGAGCCCGCCGGCTATATCCTCTTCGCCCGCAACTGCGCCGACCGCCGGCAGCTGCGCGCGCTGACCGACGAGCTGCGCGCCCTTGCCGGACGCGACGACCTGCCGATCCTGATGGACCAGGAAGGCGGCCGCGTCGCGCGGCTGAAGCCGCCGCAGTGGCCCGCCTTCCCCGCCGCCGAGGCGTTCGACCGGCTCTATCAGGTCGCGCCGATCAGCGCGATCGAGGCGGCGCGGGCCAATGCGGCGGCGATGGCCGCGGTCCTGTCGGAGGTTGGAATCAACGTCGATTGCACGCCGCTGCTCGACCTGCGCCATCCGCAGGCCCATGAGATCGTCGGCGACCGTGCGCTCGGCGGCGAGCCGATGCAGGTTGCGGCGCTCGGCCGCGCGGTGATCGAGGGGCTGGCGGCCGGCGGAGCGGTCGGCGTCGTCAAGCACATGCCCGGCCACGGACGCGCCATTACCGACAGCCACGCCGAGCTGCCGGTGGTGACCGCGAGCCGCGAGGAGCTTGAAGCCGATTTCGCACCGTTCCGCGCGCTCCACTGGGCGCCGATGGGGATGACCGCCCACGTCCTCTACACCGCCGTCGACGCCGACCGCTGCGGCACCCTGTCGCCGCTGGTGATCGAGGAGGTGATCCGCGGCGAGATCGGCTTCGATGGGCTGCTGATGACCGACGACCTCGGCATGTCGGCGCTGGCCGGGGCGGCCGAAGAGCGGGCGCGGGCGGCGCTCGAGGCGGGCTGCGACCTCGCCCTCCACTGCTCCGGAGATTTCGGGGAGATGGAGGCGATAGCCTCAACGCTCGGCAGCATCAGCGAGGCGGCGCGGGCGCGGCTCGATCGGGCGATGGCGACGGTCGCCGGCGCGCGAGGGACTGACTATGAGGAGATGACCGCCAAGCGCGACGCCCTGCTCGCTCATGCGTGACGATCCTCGGCCGGCGCTCGCGGCCGAGACCCGCTACGACCGTGTCGCGATCGCGCTCCACTGGGCGACCGCGGCTCTGATCCTGGTCAACCTGCCGCTGGGCTTTCTCGCATAGCAGATCGAGGCGGCGCTCGGCGCCAGCCTCACCTGGCTCCACAAGTCGATCGGCCTTACGGTGCTGGCGCTGAGCCTGGCGCGGATCGGCTGGCGGCTGACGCATCGCCCGCCCCCGCTGCCGGCGACGCTGGCGCCCTGGCGCGCGGCCTCGTCGCGGGTCGTCCACGCCGCCTTCTACGTGCTGATGATCGCGCTGCCGCTCACCGGCTGGCTGCGCACCTCGCCAAACGCCTACCCTTTCAGCTGGTTCGGCTTGTTCGACGTCCCCAAGTTCCCGATCGAGAGGGGCAGCGCCGAGGCCGCGGCGGCGGCCGCCGCGCACGAGGCGTTCGGCTGGGCGATGCTGCTCCTCGCCCTCCTCCACATTGCCGCAGCGCTCCATCACCGCTTCGTGCTGCGCGATCGCGTGTTCGCGCGGATGGCCCCGAGCCCGCTCAGACGCTGATCCAGCCGAGCAGCCAGAGGATGAGCAGCGTCGCGAGGGCGCTCACCAGCAGAGAGCCAGCGCAGCCCAGCCGATTGGAGAAGAACAAGAACAAGCCGCTGCTCCCGAGATTCCGCCCGCCCAACGCGCGAATGCACCCGAGGAGCCGGTTTCACCGGCCCCGCGATCGACGCAGCCGACCGCCTGCGGCTCGACGAAGGGCAGATCCGCGGCCTCGCGCTCCGAACGCGGGCCGGCGCGTGAGGCGCCTTTCGGCAGCGTCTTGCCCGCGCCCGGTCCCCCGCCTAAAGGGTGCGCCATTGATCGGCGGCCGGCGCGCGGTCCTCGCGCGTCCCTGGAGGTTCTGGAGCGGATGAACGATCGGACCAACACCATAGCAGGCTGGGTGCTGGGCGCCGGCATCGTCTTCCTCGGCGCCTGGCTGGTGACGGGCGAAATCTTCCACTCCGAGCGGCCCGAGACGCTGGGTTATCCGATCGCCGGCGTGACCGGCGCAGGGGGCGACGAGGAGGGGGGAGAGCAGCCGATCGCCCATTTCCTGCAGGCGGCCGACGCCAATCGCGGCGAGGCTGTGTTCCGCAAATGCACCGCGTGCCACACGATAGAACAGGGCGGGGCCAATCAGCTGGGGCCGAACCTTTGGGGCCGGATGGGCGCAGCGATCGCCTCGGCGCCGGGCTACGACTTCTCCTCAGCGCTGCGCGAACGCTCCGGCGAGACCTGGACGTGGGAGAATATGAGCGCCTGGCTCGCCAGCCCGCGCAATTTCGCGCAAGGCACCAAAATGACCTTCGCGGGGCTTGGCGATCCGCAGGACCGCGCCGACGTGATGGTCTACATGAACCAGTACGGCGGCAGCCTCCAGATTCCGGCGGCGCCTGCCTCTCCGGCGGAAAACGCTTCGGTCGCGGCCGACGCGCCGGCGCAGGGCGACATGGCCGACCCGCAGCGGGTGCCCGACGAGGGCAATGTCGGGGCAGGGCAGACCGGCGGGCCGGCCGCCAATTCCGCCGGACCCGGCCACTAGGCTCCGCCAGCCGCCGCCCCGGTCGCGGAAGCGCCGCGTCAGACCAGCTTCGCGGCGAGGAGTCGCTGGAGCTTGCCGAGCCCGGTGCCCGAATTCGCGCGCAGATGAAGCGGGTGAGCGTCGGAATCGAGCCAGATGCGGAACTCGGTCCGCGACTCGCCGGGCGCGCCCTGGAGCAATGTGAAAGAGCGGATGGCGCGATAGGGATAGGAGGTGGTCTCGAGCCGCTCGGCGAGCAAAGCGTGAACCCGCATCGTGACGATGCGGCGGTCGGTGAACAGGATCGTCGTGCCGCTCGCGCCGAACGCCTCCTCGACCACCTCGCCGGGGATGAGATGACCCGCGAGATCGTCGAGCGCGGCGGGATCGAGCGTATCGACGTCGAAGATGCGCATTCAGCGATGGCTCCAGCGGTAGGTTGCAGCAGCGGCGCCGGGCGGCGCCTCGCTCAGGCGCCGCGGATGAACGCCTCCAGCGCCTCATATGCCTCGTCGTCGGTGACCTGCACCGGCGGGTGCTTGCAGAAATAGGCGGAGGCGGGGTGGATCGGGCCGGCAAGGCCGCGATCCTTCGCGAGCTTGGCGCAGCGGATCATGTCGATTGCCACGCCCGCCGAATTGGGGCTGTCCTCGACCGACAGGCGCAGCTCGAGATTCATCGGCACCTCGCCGAACAGCTTGCCTTCCATGCGCAGGAAGCAGACCTTGTTGTCGTTCTGCCAGGCGACATAGTCCGACGGCCCGACGTGGATGTTCTCATCCTCGAGCCGGTGCTCGGCGACCGACTGCACCGCCTCGGTCTTCGACACCTTCTTGGACTTGAGGCGCTTGCGGTTGGCCATGTTGAGGAAGTCGGTGTTGCCGCCGGTGTTGAGCTGGTAGGTGCGCTCGAGCTTGACGCCGCGCTTCCGGAACAGGTCGGTGAGCACCCGGTGGACGATCGTCGCGCCGAGCTGGGCCTTTATATCGTCGCCGATGATCGGCACGCCCGCCCGCTCGAAGCGCCGCGCCCAGGCGGGGTCGCTGGCGATGAACACCGGTATGTTGTTGACGAAGGCCACTCCCGCCTCGAGCGCGCATTCGGCGTAGAATTCGGTCGCCTCCTGGCTCCCCACCGGGAGATAGTTGAGGAGGACGTCCGCCTCCGTCTCCTTCAGCCGCCGCACCACGTCGGCCTTTTCGGGCTGGTCCGCTCCGGCCGGCAGGAAGGTGCGCTCGTCGGGCCATTCGGCCATATGGTCCGAATAGCCGTCGAGGACGCGGCCCATCTCGACGGTGACTCCGCTCGGCGGCACATGGTCGCAGAAGACGGCGGTGCAGTTGGGCTTCTCGAAGATCGCCTCGGCGACGTCGCGGCCGACCTTGCGCCGGTCGATGTCCCAGGCGGCCACGAGCCGGATGTCCTTGGGCCGGTAGCCGCCCAGGTCCCAATGCATCAGCCCCGTCTGCTCGTTGGCCCCGCCGTTCTGATAATAAGCGATCCCCTGGACGAGCGAGCTCGCGCAGTTGCCGACGCCGATCACGGCGATGTTGATGTCCTTGGTGGCGGGAGTCATGGCGGTCATTCCGGAGGCGGTTTCAGGCGACGGCGGCTTTGCGCTGCGCCGGTGCATAGCGTTCAATCATCCTGGCGCAGAAGTCCGCGAATTGCATCGGGTCTATAGGCGCGCTGGTATGGTGGGGTGCAAGCCCTAAATGTTCGGGCGTAAAGCAGAATGTGACGGTCAGCTCGAAATCCTCGAGCGCCGCCATCTGCCGGTCGAACCAGCCGAGGGCGTCGTCGCGAAAGCTGTCGGCCCAGCTCAGCCCGGTGCGCAGGTGGGTGACGCCCAACCTCTTCAGCCATTCGACCGCGTCGTCGAGCCGCGGGTCCTGGAAGTGGAACCATTGCATAATGCCCATTGCCGGCGTGTGCCGAGCGAAATGGTCGAGCGCGAGCTTGGGCGTGCCATCGGCCTTGATTAGGCCCATGTAGAAGTGCCGGTAGTAGCTCGAGCCCTCCGCCTCGCGATGGCGCGTGGTGGCGCCCCAGGCCTGGGGAAGGTCGAACAGCGAATACCAGAAGATCCGCGGCACCCGGCCGATCAGCAGCTCGGCGGTGCGGTCGATCCCGAACACCTGCACCTCCTCGGCTCCGAAGCTTCCGACGCCGACCTCGGTCGCCCAGATCTCATGGTGCGGCACCACCGCCTCAATCTCTGCGATCCGCTGCGGCCATTCGTCGATCGGCCACAGGTTCCAGTCGAGCGGGAAGCCGTGCACCGCGACGACGTCGACATGATCGAGGACGCCGTAGCCCGCCAGGGTGCGGATGAAGTGGGGGTCGATCGGCGAGATGCCGCCGAGCACCCGCTTGACCGCCGGATTGGCAGCCTCGACCGCTTTGGCCGCCTGCTTCACCAATTCCCCGTAGCGGCGCCAATCGGGATCGAGCTCGAGGTCCCAGTGGGACTTGTTGTTCGGCTCGTTCCAGATCATCGCGGCTTCGATCATGCGTCCGTCCCCCTCGCCGGATAGACCGCACCCGTGTCGCGCTCAGAATAGGGCATTTCCGTGCGGCGGCAAATGTACACCTCCTCCTCGGCCCGCGTCTCGATCGCGAACCCGGCGGCGCGCAGCATCGCCTCGGCGCAGGCGCGGTTGGGCACCCACCAGTTCGTCCAGTCGTGGGCATATTCGCGCTCAATGAAGTGGAGCCTTGGAAAGCCGCTCTCGTGGAAGATGTCGGTCTCCTCGAACGGATAGTCCTCCTCGAGCGCAAGCACGCTCTTCGAGCCGCGCTGCATCGACTGGAAGATCAGCATGTCGGCGGCGGCGTGCTCATGGATCAGGTCGAGCGCGAGCAGCGGATGGCGAAGGTGGTAGAGGACACCCATGAACACGACGAGGTCGAACCGCTCGCCGAGCGCGCCGACGTCGTAGACCGATAGCTTCCTGAACTCGATATTGTCATGGCCGAGCGCCTCGGCGGCGAAGCGCGCCTGGGAGAGATAGCGCTCGTCGGAATCGATCCCCACCACCCGCTGGGCGCCGCGCCGCTTCATCTCCATCGAGTAGAAGCCGGCGTTGCAGCCGATGTCGAGCACGCTTCTGCCGGTGAGGTCCGCCGGCAGGTGCGCCGCGAAGCGTTCGAACTTCACTTTCGGATAGTCGCCGAGGAAATGGTCGGGCGCGGTGGTGATTCCGCACAGGTCGATGTTGTGGAACCAGGGGCCGAGCTCCTCGACCTTGCGCCGGATCTCCTCGGTGCGGGCGGAAGCGGCGGGCGGATCGGCGAGGTTCATTGGTAGAGCCTTTCGTTGACGCTCGTCACTCGCGCGCCCCAATCGCCGACGACCAAGCGCGAGACCGACGCGGGATCGATATCGAAACGCAGCAGATTGTCGAGCGGGAGGCCGAGATAATGGCCGATGAGGCCGCGGATGATGTCGCAATGGGAGACGGCGGCGACGGTCTCGCCGCGATGGCCGAAGGCGATCCGCTCGACCTCCGCGACGGAGCGCGCGACCGCTTCCGCCATACTCTCCCCGTTCGGCGGCCGGGCCGTGCCCCGCGCGCTGTTCCAGGCGTCCCAGTCGGGATCGCCTTCGAGAGCATCGAAGGGCCGCCCGGTCCAGTCGCCGAAGTCGACCTCGTCGAGCCCATCGCTGCTCTTCACCTTCACGCCGAGTCGCTCGGCGAGCTCGCGGGCAGTGTACCACGCACGCTCGCGCGGGCTCGAATAAACCGCCGAAATCGGCTCAACCGCGAGCAGGTCGGCGACGATCTCGGCCTGCTGCAGCCCGTCCTCGCTCAGCGCCACGTCCCGACGGCGGCCGCTGAGCGTTCGGCCGAGCTCGACATGGGCGGCATGGCGGATGAGGAGCAAAGTCAGCGTCATCTGGTTCGGAACCGCAGTGGAACGACCACGCTTTTGCGCGGGTTTCATGCCCGTCAGCAGCCGCGCCGCGCGCTGTCAACCTTGCCGCAGGATGAACCGCAGGTGGAACAAAGAAGATGAAGGTGCATTGGACGGCACGGGAGCTGGCAAAGTGCGGCCTGCGTGAAACTCCTGCGATAACATGGATTAACAAGCAACGGGGGACGCATTGTCCGAGAAGATACTGATCACCGGGGGGGCCGGCTTCATCGGGCGCGCGGTCGCGCGCGAGCTGCTGGGGCGCGGCCACCAGGTGCGCGTGCTCGACAGCCTCATCGAGCAGGTGCACGGCGACCGCGAGCGGCCCGAGGATCTCGACCCCGAGGTGGAGCTGGTGCGCGGCGACATCCGCAATGGCGATGCGGTGGCGCGGGCGCTTAGGGGAATCGACAACATAGTGCATCTCGCCGCCGAAGTGGGGGTCGGCCAGTCGATGTACGCGGTCGAGCGCTACACCTCGGTCAACGACGTCGGCACCGCGGTGCTGTTCGAGAAGCTGATCGAGCGGCCGGTGCGCCGGGTCGTCACCGCCTCCTCCATGAGCATCTACGGCGAGGGCCTCTACAGGGACGCCGACGGCAGGCTCGTCGAGGACGCCAGGCGGCAGGTGCGCACCAGCAAGGAGATGAGCTGGGACCCCGTCGACGGCCAGGGGCGGCCGCTGACGCCGGTCGCCACGCCCGAGTGGAAGCGGCCCGACCTCGCCTCGATCTACGCGCTCGGCAAATATGTCCAGGAGCGCACGACTTTGATCATGACGGAGGCCTACGGCATGGAAGGCGTCTGCCTGCGCCTGTTCAACGTCTACGGACCGGGCCAGGCGCTCTCCAACCCCTATACGGGCGTCCTTGCCATCTTCGCCTCGCGGCTGCTCAACGGCCAGCGGCCGATGATCTTCGAGGACGGCGAGCAGCGCCGCGACTTCGTCTACGTCGGCGACGTCGCCCGCGCCTTCGCCGACGCGCTCGAGCTGCCGCAGGCGGCGGGCGAGGTGTTCAACATCGGCTCGGGCCGCGACCGCTCGGTGACCGAGGTCGCGCGCGAGCTCGCCCGGGCGATGGGCAAGGAGGAGATTTCGCCGCAGATCGTCGGCAAGTCCCGGGTCGGCGACATCCGCCATTGCTTCTGCGACGGTTCGAAAAGCGCCGAGATGCTCGGCTTCCATGCCCGCAAGGACTTTCAGCAAGGCCTCGCCGAACTGGCCGACTGGGTGGCGGCGCAGACCGCCGACGACCGGGTCGAAGAGGCGCGGGCCGAGCTCGAGGCGCGGGGCCTGGTGGCATGAGGAGGGACCCTGGGCGGCCGGTGCTGATCACCGGCGGGGCCGGCTTCATCGGCTGCAACCTCGCCGACCGGCTCGCCTTGGACGGGCACGACATCCTCGTCTACGACGCGCTCTCCCGCCCCGGCGTCGAGGCCAACCTCGCCTGGCTGAAGGAGCGCCACGGCGCGCGGATCGTGCCGATCGTTGCCGACATCCGTGACGAGGACGCCCTCGCCCGCGCCGCGGGCGAAGCCAAAGCGGTGTTCCACATGGCCGCCCAGGTGGCGGTGACGACGAGCCTCGCCGATCCGCGCGAGGATTTCGAGGTCAACGTCAAGGGCACGCTCCACCTGCTCGACGCGCTGCGGCTGCGCCGCGAGCCGGTGCCGATGATCTTCGCCTCGACCAACAAGGTCTATGGCGACCTCGCCGACATCGCCTTCCGGCTCGAGCGCGAGCGCTACGTGCCGGAAGACGAGGCGATCGCCGCGCAGGGCATCGGCGAAGGGCGGCCGCTCGACTTCCACACCCCCTACGGCTGCTCGAAAGGCGCGGCGGACCAATATGTGCTCGACTACGCCCGCAGCTTCGGCATTCCGACCTGCGTGGTGCGGATGAGCTGCATCTACGGCATGCGCCAGATGGGCACCGAGGATCAGGGCTGGGTCGCGCACTTCCTGATCCGCGCGCTCGAGGACCGGCCGATCACCCTCTACGGCGACGGGCATCAGGTGCGCGACATTCTCGACATCTCGAACGCGATCGAAGCCTATCTCAAAGCGTGGCAGCGGATCGAGCGCATCTCGGGCCGCCCCTTCAACCTCGGCGGCGGGCCGGCCAACGCCGTCTCGCTGCGCGAGCTGATCGCCTTCATCGGGGAGCTGCTCGGGCGGGAAGTGGACGTGCGCTTCGCCGAGTGGAGGGCGGGCGACCAGCGCTACTTCGTCGCCGACACGCGCGCGATCGCCTCCGCGCTCGGCCTGTCTCCGTTCGTGCCGTGGAAGAAGGGCGTCGCCCGGCTTGCCGACTGGCTGCGCGAGACCCGCCGCGCACCCTCGCCGGCGGCCGAGCGCGTCGCGCTGAGGGCCGCCTCGTGACCGCCGAGCCGCCCGCGCTTCGCGTCCTTGTCACCGCCGACGCGGTCGGCGGGGTCTGGCAGTACAGCCTGGAGCTTGCCCGCGGCCTCTCCAATCTGGGCGTCGAGACAGTCCTCGCCGTGATGGGCCCCTCCCCGTCGGAGGCGCAGCGCAGCGCTGCGGCCGAGGTCGAGGGGCTCGAGCTGATCGACACGCGCCTGCCGCTCGACTGGCTCGCCGAGGACGCCGCCTCGCTCCAGCGCGCCGGCGGCGAGATCGCCCGCCTGGCAGAGAGCCGCCGCGCCGACGTCCTCCACCTCAACACGCCCGCACTCGCGGCGGAGACCGGCTTTCCGACGCCGGTGGTGGCGGTCCAGCACAGCTGCGTCGCCACCTGGTGGGAGGCGGTCCACGGCACCGCGCTCCCGCCGGACTTCGCCTGGCGCACCGAGCTCGTCCGCGCCGGCCTCGAGGCCGCCGACGCGGTGGTGACGCCGACGACCGCCTTCGGCGCCGCGGTCCAGCGAGTCTACGGGCTCGACCAGCCGCCGCGCACCGTCCACAACGGACGCTCGCCGCTGCCCCTGCCGCGCCAGGCGCCGCACGATTTCGTCTTCACCGCCGGCCGGCTGTGGGACCGGGGCAAGAACCTCGGCACGCTGGACGCCGCCGCCGAGCGCATCCCCGTTCCGGTCCGCGCGGCGGGCCCGCTCGAAGGGCCGAACGGCACCAAGGTGATGTTCGACCACATCCACTGCCTCGGCACGCTGAGCGAGGAAGAGCTGGCGCAGTGGCTGTCGGCGCGGCCGGTGTTCGTCTCAGCCGCGCTCTACGAGCCGTTCGGGCTCGCGGTGCTGGAGGCGGCCGCGGCGGGCTGCCCGCTGATCCTGTCGGACATCCCGACGTTCCGGGAGCTGTGGGACGAAGTCGCCGTGTTCGTGCCGCCGCGCGACGAGGAGCGCTTCACCCGCGCCATCGCCGAGCTGGTCGGCGACGATTTCGAGCGCGCCGTGCTCGGCCGGGCGGCGCGCGAGCGGGCGGCGCTCTACACGCCGGATGCGATGGCGGCGCAGATGGCGGCGATCTACCGCAGCCTCCTTCCCGCCGTGCGCCGGCCGGTGCTGGCGGCTCAGAAAGGTTCGGCGAAGGCGGCGGCGTGAAGATCGTCTATTTCACCCACTCGCTTCGCTCCTGCTGGAACCACGGCAACGCCCATTTCCTCCGCGGCGTGCTGCGCGAGCTGATCGCGCTCGGCCACGACGTCGTCGCTTACGAGCCGCAGGGCGCCTGGAGCCTGAAGAATCTGCTGAAGGACCACGGTCCGGAAGGGCTCGAGCCGTGGCGCGAGGCCTATCCGGAGCTGAGCTACACCGTCTTCGGGCGGGGCGACGATCTCGAGGCGATGGTCGACGGCGCGGACCTGGTCGTCGTCCATGAGTGGAACGAGCCGAAGCTGGTCGCCAGGCTCGGCCGCCTTTCCCGGCGCTTCACGCTGCTCTTCCACGACACCCACCACCGCGCCGTCTCCGAGCCGAAGGAGATGCGCGCCTACGACCTCTCGCGCTACGACGGCGTCCTCGCCTTCGGCGAGGCCCTCGCCGAGGTCTACCGCGGCTGGGGCTGGGGGAGCCGGGTGTTCGTCTGGCACGAGGCGGCCGATGTCCGCCACTTCCGGCCACCCGCCGAGGAGGGGCAGCGTTCCGGTCTGGTCTGGATCGGCAATTGGGGCGAGGGCGAGCGGACGCGCGAGCTCCAGGAATATCTGTTCCGCCCCGCCCGCGCCGCCGGCCTCGGCCTCGACGTCTACGGCGTGCGCTACCATGAGACCGCCAAGCGGACGGTGCGGCGCTACGGCGGACGCTATCACGGCTGGCTCGCCAACGCCCGCGCGCCGGAGGTGTTCGCCCGCCATCTCGCCACCGTCCACGTGCCGCGCCGCTATTATGCCAGGTTGCTGCCCGGCATCCCGACGATCCGGGTGTTCGAGGCGCTCGCCTGCGGCATTCCCCTGCTCTCCGCGCCCTGGTCCGACAGCGAAGGGCTGTTCCGCGTCGGCGAGGATTTCCTGATGGCCGCGGACGGCGAGGAGATGGAGCGCGCGATGCGCCGCATCGCCGGCGAGCCGGAGTTGCGCCGCAGCCTCGCCGAAAGCGGCCTCGAGACGATCCGCGCCCGCCACACCTGCCGCCACCGCGCCGGGGAGCTGATGAATATCCATGCACGCCTCACCGCCGCCCCCGAGAGGAGCGCTGCATGAAGATCGCATTCTACGGATCGAGCCTGCTTTCCTCCTACTGGAACGGCGCGGCGACCTACTATCGCGGGCTGCTGCGCGACCTCGCCTCGCGCGGCTACGACATCACCTTCTACGAGCCCGATGCGTTCGACCGGCAGAAGCACCGCGACATCGACCCGCCGGACTGGGCGAGGTCGGTGGTCTACGAGGCGACGCCCGAGGGGCTGGCGCGGGTGCTCGCCGAGGCGCGGTCGGCCGACATCGTCGTCAAGGCGAGCGGCGTCGGCGTGTTCGACCGCGAGCTGCTCGAAGGCGTCGTCGCTTATTCCCGCGGCGACGCGCTGCGCATCTTCTGGGACGTCGACGCGGCCGCCACGCTGGCGGAGATGCGGCAGGACGAGAGCCACCCCGTTCGCCGCGCGATCCCGTCGCTCGCAATGGTGCTGACCTACGGCGGCGGCCCGCCGGTGGTGGAGGCATATGAAGGCTTCGGCGCGCCGCTGTGCGTGCCGATCTACAATGCGCTCGATCCCACCACCCACCATCCCGTCGAGCCGGATCCGCGCTTCGCCTCGGACCTGGCCTTCCTCGGCAACCGCCTCCCGGACCGGGAGGCGCGGGTCGAGGAATTCTTCCTTCGGCCCGCGGCGCTGCTCCCCGAGCGGCGCTTCCTGATCGGCGGGAACGGCTGGGAGACGAAGGCGATGCCCGACAACGTCCGCCGCATCGGCCACGTCTACACCCACGAGCACAACGCCTTCAATTGCACCCCGCTGGCGGTGCTCAACGTCGCCAGGGATTCGATGGCGGACATCGGCTTTTCCCCGGCGACGCGGGTGTTCGAGGCGGCCGGCGCCGCCGCCTGCCTGATCACCGACGCCTGGGAGGGCATCGAGCTGTTCCTGAAGCCGGGCGAGGAAGTGCTGGTCGCGCGCGACGGCGGCGAGGTCGCCGAGCAGCTCGCCGAGCTGACGCCGGAGCGGGCGCGGGAGATCGGCAAGGCGGCGCTGCGACGCATCCTCGCCGAGCATAGCTACGCCCATCGCGGCGCGCAGGTCGACGCGATCTGGAAAAAGGCGGCGCGGCCGGAACGGAGCGCGGCATGAAGCTCGTCGTGCTCGGCCTCTCGCTCTCCTCCTCCTGGGGGAACGGCCACGCCACCACCTATCGGGCGCTGCTCCAGGCGTTCGCCGCGCGCGGGCACGACGTGCTGTTCCTGGAGCGCGACGTCCCCTGGTACGCGCAGAACCGCGACTTCGCCGATCCGCCCTGGTGCCGGCTTGAGTTCTACGCGGATCTGAACGCGCTGGCCCGCCGGCAGTCCGAAATCGCCGCCGCCGATGCGGTCATCGTCGGCTCCTACGTGCCGCAGGGGGTCGAGGTCGGGCGCTGGGTTCAGCGGCACGCGCGCGGGGTCGTGGCCTTCTACGACATCGACACGCCGGTGACGCTGGCCAAGCTGGCGCGCGGGGATTTCGAATATATCGCGCCCGAGCTGATCCCCGGCTACGACCTCTACCTCTCCTTCACCGGCGGGCCGACGCTCCGGCACATCGAGCGGCGCTGGCGGGCCCCGGCGGCGCGGGCGCTCTACTGCTCGGTCGACGCCGAGGCTTATCCGCCGCTCGACCTGCCGGAGAAATGGCATCTCTCCTATCTCGGCACCTACAGCGACGACCGGCAGCCGGCGCTCGAGCGGCTGCTGATCGAGCCCGCGCGCCGGCTGCCCGAGATGCGCTTCGTCGTCGCCGGCCCGCAATATCCCGACGGGATCGACTGGCCGCCGAACGTCGAGCGGATCGACCATGTGCCGCCCGCCGACCATCCGCGCTTCTACGCCGCCTCGCGCTTCACCCTCAACGTCACCCGCGCCGACATGGTGAAGGCCGGCTGGTCCCCTTCTGTGCGGCTGTTCGAAGCGGCCGCCTGCGCCGTGCCGGTGATCTCCGACATCTGGGAGGGTCTCGACGCTCTGTTCGCGCCGGAACGCGAGATCGTCCTTGCCGCCGGCAGCGACGATGTGATCCACACCCTCGCGACGACCAGCGGCGCCCAAGCCGCGGCGATCGGCGAAGCGGCGCGGGCGCGCGTGCTCGCCGGCCACAGCGCCGCCCAGCGCGCGCATGAGCTGGAGCAGCATCTCTCCGAAGCGGCCGCCGCGCGTCCGCGGCAAGCGATGGAGGCGGCAACGTCATAACCTGAATCAAGATTACGCCCCCGGCATGAAACCAAGTGTGCCGCTTTGGTTTTACCTGAGGAGAAGCAGCAGGAAAGCTGCCGCGAAGAGGAGAGATAGCCGCTGTGAACAAGGGTAAGATCAAAACCGCATTGGTGACGGGCGGCGCCGGATTCATCGGCTCCCACATCTGCGACGCCCTCGTCGCCGAGGGCGCCACCGTCGTCTGCCTCGACAGCCTGCTCACCGGCCGCCTCGAGAACATCCGCCATCTCGAAAGGGAGCCGCGCTTCGACTTCATCGAGGCCGACGTGATCGATCCCTTGCCCTTCGACGGCAGCATCTCCTTCACCCACGTCTACCACCTCGCCTGCGCGGCGTCCCCGCCGCACTATCAGGCCGACCCCGAGCATACGATGCTCACCAACGTCGTCGGCACCCGCAACCTGCTGCGGCTCAGCGAGGAGCGCCGGGCGCGCTTCCTGCTCAGCTCGACCAGCGAGGTCTATGGCGATCCCGAGACGCACCCGCAGCCGGAGAGCTACCGCGGCTGGGTCAACTGCACCGGTCCGCGCGCCTGCTACGACGAGGGCAAGCGCGCCGCCGAGACGCTCGCCTTCGACTATCGCCGCCTGGGCCGCGCCGAGGTGCGGGTCGCCCGCATCTTCAACACCTACGGGCCGCGGATGCGCCCGGACGACGGCCGGGTGGTCTCGAACGTGATCTGCCAGGCGTTCGCCGGCGAGGACATCACCGTCTACGGCGACGGATCGCAGACCCGCAGCTTCTGCTTCGTCAGCGATCTCGTCGACGGGCTGATGCGGCTGATGGCAAGCGAGGCCGACGACGGGCCGGTCAACCTCGGCAACCCCATCGAGCTGACGGTCAGCGACCTCGTCGAGCGGGTGCTGGCGCTGACCGGATCGCGCTCGCCGGTCGTGCATCTCCCGCTCCCGGAGGACGATCCGCGCCGGCGGCGGCCCGACATCGCCCGCGCCAAGGCGCTGCTCGGCTGGCAGCCGCGCGTCGGCCTGCAGGAAGGGCTGGAGGCGACGGCCGAATGGTTCGCGCGCGAGCAGCCGCGCCCGCTGTTCCCATGGAAGCCGGCCCGCGCGGAGCCGGCG
>JALYHK010000004.1 GCA_030776605.1 Pseudomonadota bacterium | reverse complement strand
GCTGGAGCCCGCTCGAGGCGCCGCCGCCGTGCGCCGACGACGAGCGCTTGGCCCGCGCCGCCCGCTCCTTCGCCGCCTCGCGACGCTCGCTCATCCGCTGTCTCCCTTACCTCTTCGACGGGACCTGAACTGCCGCCCGTGGCGGTCAGTTCCCCATCGCTAGCTGATTCCGACGAGCTGGAGCGGCTCAGACGCCTTGGCTGATCTCGGCGTCCGCCTCGGCGAAGGCGGCGACGGCGCGGGCAAGCTCGTCCCGGCTGTGGGTGGCGGAAATCTGGGTGCGGATGCGCGCCTTGCCCTTTGGCACCACGGGATAGGAGAATGCGATGACGTAGACGCCCCTGGCGAGCAGCGCCTCGGCCAGAGTCGCAGCACGCCGAGCGTCGTGGAGCATCACAGGGATGATCGGGTGGTCGCCCGGCAGCAGCTCGAAGCCGGCCTCGGCGAGGCCCTGGCGGAAGAAGCGCATGTTGTCGCGCAGCCGCGCGCGCAGCTCGTCGCCTTGCGAAGCGAGCTCGACCGCCTTGATCGCGCCCGCCACCACCATGGGAGCGACGGTGTTCGAGAAGAGATAGGGCCGCGAGCGCTGGCGGAGCAGCTCGACGATCTTGGCCCGGCCGCTGGTGAAGCCGCCGCTGGCCCCGCCCAGCGCCTTGCCAAGCGTCGAGGTGACGATGTCGACGCGGTCCATCACCCCCTTGTGCTCGGGCGTGCCGGCGCCGGTCGCGCCCACCACGCCGGTGGCGTGGCTGTCGTCGACATGAACGAGCGCGCCGTGGCGTTCGGCGAGGTCGCAGATGCGGTCGAGCTGGGCGATATGGCCGTCCATCGAGAAGACGCCGTCGGTCGAGATCAGCTTGAATCGGGCGCCGGCCTCGTCGGCCGCCTTCAGCTGCGCCTCGAGGTCGTCCATGTCGTTGTTCTTGTAGCGGTAGCGCTTCGCCTTGCAGAGGCGAATGCCGTCGATGATCGAGGCGTGGTTGAGCTCGTCGGAGATCACGCCGTCCTCCGGCCCAAGCAGGGTTTCGAACAGCCCCCCGTTGGCGTCGAAGCAGGAGGGGTAGAGGATGGTGTCCTCGGTCTTGAGCCACCGGGTGACCCGGTCCTCCAGCTCTTTGTGGATCGTCTGGGTGCCGCAGATGAAGCGCACCGAGGCCATGCCGTAGCCCCAGCGATCGAGCCCCTCCATCGCCGCCCGCTTCACCCGCTCGTCCTGGGCGAGGCCGAGATAATTGTTGGCGCACAGGTTAATCACGTCCTCGCCGGAGCGGACGCCGACATGGCTGCCCTGCGGCGTCGTGATCACCCGCTCCGACTTGTAGAAGCCGGCCTCGCGAATCGCGGCGAGCTCGTCCGCCAGATGCTGCTCGAAATTGCCGTACATTCTTTCCTCGCGTGGGGGCTCAATCCCAGTTCAGCACGACCTTGCCGGTGCCGCCCTGGAGCATCGCCTGGAAGGCCTGCTCGAACTCCTGGTAGGGCAGCCGGTGGGTGATGATCGGCGAGAGATCAAGGCCGGACTGGACCATCACGCTCATCTTGTACCAGGTCTCGAACATCTCGCGGCCGTAAATGCCCTTGATGGTCAGCATGTTGAAGATGACCTTGTTCCAGTCGATCGCCATCTCGCCCTCGGGGATGCCGAGCATCGACACCTTGCCGCCATGGGCCATGTTGTCGAGCAGGTCGCGGAAGCCCGAGGGACTTCCGGACATTTCGAGGCCGACGTCGAAGCCCTCCTTCATGCCGAGCTCGCGCTGGACGTCCTGCAGCTTCTCCCGGCCGACATTGACGGCGCGGGTGGCGCCGAGCTGGGTCGCAAGGTCGAGCCTGTAGTCGTTGACGTCGGTGATGACGACGTGGCGGGCGCCGGCGTGGCGCGCCACCGCCGCGGCCATCGCGCCGATCGGCCCCGCCCCGGTGATCAGCACGTCCTCACCGACCATGTCCCACTGCAAGGCGGTGTGGACGGCGTTGCCGAACGGGTCGAAGATCGCGGCGACGTCAAGGTCGATGCCGTCGGCATGATGCCAGACGTTGGCGTTGGGGATGGAGACATATTCGGCGAAGGCGCCGTCGCGGTTGACGCCGACCCCTTGCGTGTGCGGGCAGAGGTGGCGCCGGCCCGCCATGCAGTTGCGGCAGCGCCCGCAGACGATATGGCCCTCGCCCGAGACGATCATGCCGGGCGCATAGTCGTTGACGTTGTCGCCGACCTCGACGATCTCGCCGACGAACTCGTGGCCGACCACCATCGGCACGGGGATCGTCTTCTGCGCCCACTCGTCCCATTTGTAGATGTGGAGGTCGGTGCCGCAGATCGCCGTGCGCTTCACCCTGATGAGGACGTCGTTCGGCCCCGGCTCCGGCTCCGGCACGTCCTCGAGCCAGAGCCCGCGCGCGGCTTCCTTCTTGACGAGTGCTTTCATGGTCGCGCCTGCATGCGGCGCCGTTCGGTGGGATCGGGCTGGGTCATTCGGTCCCCTTAGCGTCCTGCTGAACTTGATTCAGCATCCATGAACACGGCACGTTGCGGAAATGTCCCCGCAGCCGTGCGTCTACATCCTCGCGAGCCGCCGTCACGGCACGATCTATATCGGGGTGACCTCGAATCTGCCGAGCAGATTGCATCAGCATCGGACCGCCGCTTTTAAAGGCTTCACCTCCAAAAATCGCATTTGGCGGCTCGTGCACTTCGAGCTGTTCGCCGAAATGTCCGCCGCCATAGCTCGGGAGAAGCAGCTCAAGAACCGACATCGGCCATGGAAGGTGGCGCTGATTGAGGAACATAACCCCTTCTGGGAGGATCGAGCCGTGGAACTCGGGTTCGAAGCTGTCGAACCGCACCCGGCCACGCTCAAGCCGTCATCTCGGACTTGATCCGGGATCCATGAACACCGACTGCGCGAACGGGCACCTCCGTGTTCATGGGTCCTGACTTTCGTCAGGATGACGCAGCGAGCTTACCACCGCCGAGCTTCACCCCATCGTCGGGATGACGAAGGCGTTCTCGCCGGTGACGCTGCCGTCGGGCCAGCGCTGGGTCACCTTCTTGATCTTCGTCCAGAAGCGCACGCCCTCAGGACCGTGCTGATCGATGTCGCCGAAGCCGCTCCGCTTCCAGCCGCCGAAGGTGTGGTAGGCGACCGGCACCGGGATCGGCACGTTGATCCCGACCATGCCGACATTGACCCGCGCCGCGAATTCGCGCGCGGCGTGGCCGTTGCGCGTGAAGATGGCGACGCCGTTGCCGTACTGGTGCTCGGAGGGCAGCCGCAGCGCCTCCTCGAAGCTGTCGGCCCGCACCATCTGCAGCACCGGCCCGAATATCTCCTCCCGATAGCTCTGGAAGTGCGGCTCGACGCGGTCGAAGAAGGTCGGGCCGATGAAGAAGCCCTCCTCGTGACCCTGGAGGGTAAAGCCGCGGCCGTCGATCACCAGCTCGCCGCCTTCGTCCACGCACATCTGGATGTAATGCTCGATCCGCTCCTTGTGCGCCCTGGTGACCACCGGCCCGTAATGGGCGTCGGGGTCGGTCGAGACGCCGACGCGCAGCGCCTCGATGGCCGGGACCAACTTCTCGCGCAGGTTGTTGGCGGTCTTGTCGCCGACCGGCACCACGACCGGGAGCGCCATGCAGCGCTCGCCCGCCGAGCCGAAAGCGGCGCCGGCAAGGTCGTTCACCACCTGATCGAGATCGGCGTCGGGCATGACGATGCCGTGGTTCTTGGCCCCGCCGAACGCCTGCACCCGCTTCCCGTTCGCGGTGCCGCGGCTGTAGATATAGTGGGCGATGTCGGACGAGCCGACGAAGCTGATCGCCTTGATCTCGTCATGGTCTAGGATCGCGTCGACCATCTCCTTATCGCCGTGGACGACCTGGAGGATCCCGTCGGGGAGCCCCGCTTCCTTCATCAGCTCGGCGAGCCGCACCGGCACCGAAGGATCGCGCTCGGACGGCTTCAGGATGAACGCGTTGCCGCAGGCGATCGCGACGCCGAACATCCACATCGGGATCATCGCCGGGAAGTTGAACGGGGTGATGCCGGCGACGATGCCGAGCGGCTGGCGCATCGAATAGACGTCGATGCCCGGCCCCGCGCCCTGGGTGTACTCGCCTTTGAGGGCGTGCGGGATGCCGCAGGCGAACTCGATCACTTCGAGGCCGCGCTGCACGTCGCCCTTGGCGTCGGCGATCACCTTGCCGTGCTCCGAGGAGAGGAGGTGGGCGAGCTCCTCCATGTTCGCCTCGACCAGCTCCTTGAACTTGAACATGACGCGGGCGCGGCGCTGTGGATTGGTCGCGGCCCAACCGGGCAGCGCCTCCTGCGCGGCCGCGACGGCGCGGTCGAGCTCGGCGGCGGTGCCGAACCGCACCTTCGCCTGGACGCCGCCGTCGTTCGGATCGAACACGTCGCCCTGGCGCTCACCGGACGCGAAGGCGCCGCCGGCGATGAAATGATCAATATTGCGCATGTCACTTCTCGAGTAAGTCTGGGAAGGATCGCCCCTAGCCAAGCGTGCGCGCGATTGCCAGCCGCAGCCGTCGTGCCGGACTTGATCCGGCATCGATGAACCCCGAAAGGGACCACTGCACCGGCAGTGTTCATGGACCCCGGATCAAGTCCGGGGTGACGAGGAGTAGCGAATGAAGCTCGGAACCCTTGCCGGCGGCCGCGACGGGCGGCTGGTCGTGGTCAGCCGCGACCTCGCCTGGTGCGCGGACGCGCGCCACGTCGCGCCGACGCTGCAGGCGGCGCTCGACGACTGGCCGCGGATCGAGCCGCAGCTGAGGCTGCTCGACCAGGATCTCGCCCACGGCGCGATCCCGAAAGAGCGCTTCCACGAGCGCGAGGCGCTGGCGCCGCTGCCGCGCGCCTATCAGTGGGCGGACGGATCGGCCTATGTGAACCACGTCCAGCTGGTCAGAAGGGCGCGCGGCGCCGAGATGCCGGAGAGCTTCTGGACCGATCCGCTCATGTACCAGGGGGCTTCCGACGAGATGCTGCCGCCGCGCGCGCCGATCCCGCTCCCCGACGAAAGCTGGGGCTGCGACCTGGAGGCCGAAGTGGTGGTGGTGACCGGCGACGTGCGGCGCGGCGTCTCCCGCGACGAGGCGCTCGGCCACATCCTGCTGGTCGGGCTCGTCAACGATGTCAGCCTGCGCAACCTCATTCCCGCCGAGCTCGCCAAGGGGTTCGGCTTCCTCCAGTCGAAGCCCGCTTCGGCGCTGTCGCCGGTGCTCGTCACGCCCGACGAGCTCGGGGAGCGGTGGCGCGACGGCAAGCTCCACGGGCCCTTGAAGGTCGATCTCAACGGCGAGCCGTTCGGGCGCGCCGACGCCGGCGTCGACATGACCTTCGACTTGGGGACGCTGATCGCGCACCTTGCGAAGACCCGCAATGTCGGCGCCGGCTCGGTCGTCGGCTCCGGCACGGTCTCCAACCGCGACTCGGACGGCGGTCCCGGCAAGCCGATCCGCGACGGCGGCCTCGGCTACAGCTGCATCGCCGAGGTCCGCACGGTCGAAACCATCGTCGAGGGCGCGGCGAAGACCCCGTTCCTCCGCCACCGCGACACCGTCCGCATCTGGATGGACGACGAGGCCGGGCATCCGATCTTCGGCGTCATCGAGCAGCAGGTGGTTGCGGGCTGAACGCTTCGCAGCGGAGGCGTGCGCTCTTGCGACTCGGCGGCGCGAGGCGCACAGGCGCAGCATGAGGAAGCTCGCCGCAGCCGCCGCCGCTCTTTGTGCGATCGCCTGCACCGCCACCGTGCAGCCGCCGCCGCAGAATGCCGCGGCGCCGGCCGCGGCGTCCGATCCCGCCCCGGTCGCGCCGTCGGCGCCGCTCAGGGAGATTGCCGCGCAGGTCTCCGAACAGTCGCTGCGGGCGATCGTCGAGCGGCTCGTCAGCTTCGGCACCCGGCACACACTTTCCTCGCAGACCCATCCGACCCGCGGCATAGGCGCGGCGCTGCGCTGGACCGAGGCCGAGTTCAACCGATACAGCCAGGCCTGCGGCGGCTGCCTGCAGGTGGCGACCCCGTCCGAAGTCGTCACCGGACGCCGCATCCCGACGCCGACGCGCGTCACCAACGTCGTCGCGATCCAGCGCGGCACCACCAACCCAAATCGCGTGATCCTGATCACCGGCCATATCGACAGCCGGGTGAGCGACGTGATGAACGCGACCGCCGAAGCACCGGGCGCGAACGACGACGGATCGGGAACCGCCGCGGTGATCGAGGCGGCGCGGGTGCTCTCGCGTCACCGCTTCCCGGCGACGATCGTCTATGCGGCGCTTTCGGGCGAGGAGCAGGGGCTCTACGGCGGCAAGATCATGGCCGACTACGCCCGCGCGCGGGGCTGGCAGGTCGAGGCCAACCTCAACAACGACATCATCGGCAATAGCTGCGGCTCGGACGGGGCCTGCGATCCTGGCCACGTCCGCGTCTTTTCGGAAGGGCCGCGCTGGCAGGGCGGCGAAGAGCTCCGGCCGCTCATCCGCAGCCGGGGCGGCGAGAATGACGCGCCTTCGCGCAACCTGTCGCGCTATCTCGCCCGCCTCGCCTCCGACCTGGGCCTCGGGCTCGAGGTGCGGCAAATCTGGCGCAACGACCGCTTCGGGCGCGGCGGCGACCATATCGAGCTCCTCAATGCCGGCTATCCGGCGGTGAGGCTCACCGTCGCGGTCGAGAATTACAACCACCAGCACCAGGACCTCAGGGTCGAGGACGGAGTCGAATATGGCGACACGATCGACAAGATGGATTTTGGCTATCTGAGGCGGGTGACCGCGCTCAACGTCGCCGCTCTCGCCGCGCTCGCCCGGGCGCCGATGCCGCCGGAGGCGCGGGTCGAGGGTGCGGTCTCGCCCGACACGGTTGTTCGCTGGACGACCCCTGAGGGCGCGCACTCGTTTGTGATTCGGTGGCGGCGTACGGACGCGCCCGACTGGCAGCATTCGCTGAGAGTCACGGCGCGCACCGCGGGAACGCAGTGGCTCAGCCACGACAGCTCGATGGCCGACGCGCCCGACCGGATCGGTCCCGGCTCGGGGACGATACGGCTGCGCGGCATCCGCGTCGACGATTGGGTGTTCGGCGTCTCGTCTGTCTCAGCGGACGGCTATGAGAGCCCCGTCGCCTCCGCCGTTCCCGGCGGCGCGTTCCGGCCGTGGACGCCGCCGCCCCCGGCGCAGGGGCAGTGACCGCTTCCGTCATGCCGGACCTGATCCGGCATCCATGAACACGGAGGCGGAGAGGAAGCGCGGGCGCTTCGATTCATGGACCCCGGATCAAGTCCGGGGTGACGCGGTTTAGGTCGCATGCCGAAAAGCCCCCAGCGCAGCGGCCTCCCCACCCGCGAGCAGATCCTCGAGTTCATCGGGAGCTCGGACCAGCCGGCGGGCAAGCGCGAGATCGCCCGCGCGTTCGGCCTCTCCGGGCAGGACAAGGTCGCGCTGAAGCGGCTCCTCAAGGACATGACCGACGAGGGGCTGATTGACGCCGCCCCCGGCCGCGCCTTTCACCGCAGGGGCGGCGTACCGAAGGTGACGGTGCTGCGCATCGCCGACGTCGACGACAGCGGGCAGGCCTGGGCGGTGCCCGAGCGCTGGGAGGCGGACGCGCCGGAGCCGCGCCTGCGGGTTGTCGAGCGCAAGGGGAAGGGCGCCGCGCTCGGCGTCGGCGACCGCATCCTCGCCCGCACCGAGCAGCGCGGTGCCGGATATGCCGCCCATCCGATGAAGAAGCTCATGAAGGGCAGCGAGCTCGTCCTCGGCGTCGTCCACCAGGAGGGCGAAAACGGCTTGTGGCTGAGACCGGTCGAGAAGAAGGAGCGGCGCGAGCTTCCGATCTCCGACATCGGCCGCGCCCAGCCGGGCGATCTCGTCCTCGCCGAAAAGGCGGGCCGCCCGCCGCGCCTTACCGCCCGCGTGTCCGAAGTGCTCGGCGATCCCTTCGCCCCGCGCAGCTTCAGCCTGATCGCGATCCACAAGCACGGCATCCCCCACGAGTTCCCTGATCGGGTGCTGGAGGAAGCGGAGGAGGTGGCGGGCCAACCGCTGGGCGATCGGCGCGAGGACCTCACCCACGTCCCGATCGTCGCGATCGATCCGGCCGACGCGCGCGACCACGACGATGCGGTCTGGGCGGCGCCCGACGACGACCCGGCCAATGGCGGGGGGTGGAAGGCGATCGTCGCGATTGCGGACGTCTCCTACTATGTTCGCCCCGGCTCCGCACTCGACAAGGAGGCGAGGAGGCGCGGCAACAGCGTCTATTTCCCGGACCGGGTGGTGCCGATGCTGCCGGAGACCCTCTCGGCGGATGTCTGCTCGCTCCAGGAAGGCGAGGACAGGGCGGCGCTCGTCTGCCACCTTCAGGTGAGCAAGGACGGTCAGCTCAAATCCTGGCGTTTCTCGCGCGCCCGCGTCCGCATCGCCGCCAACATTGCCTATGAGGACGCCCAGGCGGCGATCGATGCGGCTCAAGCGGTGGAAGGATCGGCAGGCGCCGCAACACCCACTCCGTTCGCTTCGAGCGAAGTCGAGAAGCCGGGTCGAGCGGAGCGAAACCCTTCCGACCGTGAAGCCCTCGCTGTTGATCGGGAGCGGCCCTCGACTTCGCTCGGACCGAACGGAGAGGGCGACACCGCGAAGACTTCCGGCCAGCCGGTCGAACTCTTCTCCTCGCCCTGCTCGATGCCGGAGATCGAGGGCGAGGAGCCGCCGGTGCCGCCGGAGCTGGTCGAGTCCACCCTGAAGCCGCTCTGGGCCTGCTGGCGCGCGCTCTACAAGGCGCGCGAGAAACGCGGGCCGCTCGAGCTCGAGCTTCCCGAGCGCCAGGTCATGCTCGACGAGAAGGGGCGGATCGCCTCGGTCGCGCCGCGCGAGCGGCTCGACGCGCACAAGCTGATCGAGGACTATATGATCGCCGCCAACGTCGCGGCGGCGAAGGCGCTCGAGGCGAAGAAGGCGCTGGTCATGTACCGCGTTCACGAGCCGCCGAGCCGGGAGAAGCTGGTCGCGCTCAAGGACTATCTGAAGACCTTCGACGTCGAGTTTGCGCTCGGTCAGGTGATCCGCCCGGAAACGTTCAACCGGATCATCGACCGGATCGGCGATGCCGACTTCAAGCCGCAGGTGATGGAGCAGATCCTGCGCACCCAGACCCAGGCCTATTATGCGCCCGAGAACCACGGCCACTTCGGCCTGGCGCTCGGCTCCTACGCCCATTTCACCAGCCCGATCCGCCGCTACGCGGACCTCCTCGTCCACCGCTCGCTGGTCCGCGCCTACGGCCTCGAGCCGGAGGCGCGCGAGACGGGGCTCAGCGACGCCGAGGCGGAGGCGATGGAGGTCACCGGCGAGCTCATCTCCCAGCTCGAGCGCCGCGCGATGGAGGCCGAGCGCGACACGCTCGACCGCTACGTCGCCGCTTATCTTTCCGAGCGCGTCGGCGAGCTGGTCGACTGCCGGATCACCGGAGTCCAGCCGTTCGGCTTCTTCGCCACCGTGGAGGGGCTCGGCGGCGACGGGCTGGTGCCGGTCTCGACGCTCGGCTCCGACTATTTCCGCTACGACGAGGCGAGCCAGAGCCTGACAGGCGAGGACAGCGAGGAGAGCTTCACGCTGGGGCAGCGCCTCAGGCTGCGGCTGGTCGAGGCCAATCCCGTCTCGGGCGGGCTGCGCTTCGAGCTCCCCGACGCCTTCTACGCCCCGGCGCGCCGCAGCGTCCGCCGCGACGGCCGCTGCGGCGATGAGAAGCCGAGGCAGGGCCGCCGCGGCCGCCCCCCCAACCTCCGCCACCGCAGCCGCAGATAGGGAGACCGGCCGATGGAGAGCTGCGATGGGATTGGCTGAAAGCGGCCTCAAGCGGCGGGCGCGGCGGGCGCTGGAGCGGCAGCTCGACTATCAGCGGCGAAAGGCGGCGCGCTACCGGGAGCGCGAGGTCGCCGCTTATGCGCTGAGCCATTCGCGTGCGGTGCGGGCGCGGATCGAGGCGGTGCGGCCGATCGCCACCCGGGCGCGGGTGCTCGAGGTCGGCTGCGGCGCCCACGGCCTCATCTTCTATTTCGGCGCGAGGGACGGCATCGGCGTCGATCCCCTCGCCCACCACTACCGGCAGCTGTGGCCCGATTGGCAGCACCGCACCCGCACCGTGGCGGCGTTCGGCGAGGCGCTGCCCTTCGCCGACGCCTCGTTCGACCTCGTCTTGTGCGACAACGTAGTCGATCATGCCGAAAGCCCACGGCGCATCCTCAACGAGATCGCGCGGGTGCTCGCTCCCGGCGCCACGCTTTATTTCGACGTCAACGTCCACCATCCGGTCTACAGCGTCGCCGCCGCGGTCCACGCCGGCTGGCGCGCGCTCGGCGTGCCGTTCGAGATCGGCCCCTTCGCCGACCATACCGTCCACCTGACGAGGGCGAAGGCGCGAGGACTGTTCGACGGACTTCCGCTCCGCATCCTCGACGAGCGCGACGACATCGCCGAAGTGAAGCGGCGCCCGCCGCGGGGAATCCGCCACGCCGGCGACCGGCTGAAGCGCCTGTTCTTCAAGAATGCGAGCTACGAGGTAGTCGCCGAAAAGGAACGGGACGCTCTGCCGCTTCGATCAGGCGCCGAGGCAGCCTAAACCTTCTTCTTCTTCTCATCGAGCAGCATGCGGACCAGGGGCTGGAGCTTGGGGCCGAAGCTGGCGAGAACCTTGTGGTCCTCGGCCGTGTCGAAATGGCTGACGAGACCGCGCCCGTTCCACCAATGAAGCGCGTAATAGGGATGGTCGGCAACGATCATCGGCCGGCCGTCGGGCCGCTCCGGGTCGATCGGCGCGAGGTCGAGCGCGACCTGGGGCGCGGTGGAGGGGCAGACGACCAGCGTGGTGCCGGCCCAGCCGGTGACGATCGGCCGGTGCAGATGGCCCGCCACCATCGCCACCACATTGTCCTGCGCGGCGACGATCGTGCGCAGCCGGCCGACCCATTCGGCCTCCGGATTTTCGGTCATCCAGCTGAGGCCGGTCTCGATCGGCGGGTGGTGGAGCGCGATCAGCGTCGGCCGCCCCGGCGCCTCGGCGAGCCGGTCGCGCAACCAGCCGGCGCGGGTCTCGCAGAAGGCGCCGCCGTGGCGCCCCTCCTCGAGCGTGTCGAGGACGAGGATGCGCAACGGCCAGCCCTCGATGGCATATTGGACGAAGCCGCGGAACGAGGGGGTCTCCGGAAAGATGCGGAAGAAGGCCTCGCGGCTGTCGTGGTTGCCCATCGCCGGCCACACCGGGAACGGCAGATGGGCGAGGGCGGCGCGGAGGCGTTGATAAGACACGAGGTCGTTGCCTTCCTCGGCGAGGTCGCCTGTGACGAGGAGGAGATCGGGCGCCGGATCGAGAGCGAGCAGCGCCCCCAGCGCGCGGTCGAGCCGCTGGCGGTTGAACTCGTCGGGGTTGCCCTGGTCGAAGCCGAGGTGCAGATCCGTGATCTGGGCGATCAGCATGGTGCCGGGCGCGCTCACCGGCCGCCTCCCGCCGGCCGCGGCTCGACCGGGATCACCGTCGTCTCCCAGCGCCGGCCGCGCACCCTTTGCCTGAGCAGCATCGCCGGCACTCCCTCGTCCATGTGATAGTCGTGGCACATGGCGCAGGTCGAGGGAACGTCTGCCGCCGAGGACTCGCCGCCGTGGCAGCTCTGGCAGCTGGCGAGGTTCGGGAGCAGCAGGTCCTCGGCCGACGAGGAGCGGTCGGCGGCGTGGCAGGTGCTGCACTCGGTCTGCTGATGGGCGCGGTGGTCGAACCAGCCGTGGTGCATGTAGCGGGTCGGGAAGGCGACCGGCCGGATGCGGAAGGCGAGCGACCCGCCCGGCGGCGCCTCGATGCGATGGCAATCGTAGCAGGCGCCGCCGGGCGAGAAGACGGCGCGGATCGCGCGCTGGGCGTCCATGGCCGATGCCGCCACGGCGCGCGTGAACTGAAGGCTGTCGCGAATGCCCATCACGTCGCCCGGGCGCCGGCGGGCGTCGGGCGCAAGCACCGCTGGCCGCTGCGGCACGCGATTGCGGTAGAATTCGCGCAGGTCAGCGACCACCTGCTCGGGAGAGCCGTGACGCAAGGTCCGCACGGTCCCGCCCACCCGATCGAATGCGAGCGAGTGGCACATCGCGCAGTCGCCCTCCATGTCGACCGGCTGGAAGCGGGTGCCGTCGGGCGTCGGCACATGGCAGTCGGCGCAGACCAGGCTGCGGCCGAAGCCGTGCTGGGGAGCCAGCCGCCGCGCCATTTGTGAGACGCCGCCGCGGGGATCGAGGTGGAGCGCGTGGGGGAAGCGCAGATTGCTCGTCTCGCGCGGGTTCTGGTCAAGCGGCACGCGCTGCATCACCGGCGTCTCCCCCTCCCAGCGGATCAGCACCGAAGGCTGGAACTCGGGATGGACGCTGCCGAAGTCCGAGGCGTCGCCGAGCCTGGTGTCGGGCAGCCGCTCGGTCAGGCCGGCGTGGCAGTCGGCGCAGAAGCGCTGCGGGGTCGGCGCCATCTCCTGCGGCCCCTCATGCTCCGTATGGCAGTCGACGCAGCGGCCGGGGATGAGGCCGAAGGTCTCCTGAAAGGCAAGCTGGACGCGGCCCCAGGTGTCGAGGTCGGGGCGGGCGCGGGCGAGGCGGCCGTGCTCGGCATGGTCGGTGATGCCGGTGTGACAGCTGAGGCATGCTTCGTCGCGCACAGCGACGAAGGGCGTGGTGTGGCAGGCGGTGCAGTCGTTTTCGAGGCTGGCATGGACTTGGCTGAGGCTGCCCGACAGCCACAGCCGGTCCGCGTGGAAACGCTCCGCCGCCTCTCCCTCGCGCTGCCGTTCGTAAAAGGTCCACACCGGCCAGGCGAGGAAGACGGCGAGCACCGCAAGGACGAGGAGCCAGGCGAGCGGGCGCTTGCCGGGCATCACCGACGCGAGCGAGAAGCGCCGCTCGTCGGCGCGGCCGAGCGCCGCCTCGCCCTCGGTGACCCGCTCGATGCCGACCTCGACGTCCTCGGCGCCTGCCGGCGCCGGCAGGAAACGCAGGAGGTGGCTGGCGATGCGAATGTCGCCGCCGGCGGTGAGGTCGATATGCCCCGCCTCGACCTTGCGGCCGTTGAGCTCGACCGACAGGCCTTTTTCGACGGAGACGGCGAAGCGGCCCGGGCCGGCGCGCTCCACCCTTGCATGGCGCAACGCGACCGCAAGGTCGGTGAGATGGACGTCGTTCGCCGGATCGCGGCCGATCGTCAGCCGATCGCCCTCGACCCGCGCGGTGCGGACGATCTCGCGCCCCTCGGCGCTGTGCGAGACGGTGCGGAGCAGGAAGGCCATCGCCGCCTACCAGTAGAAGAAGACGCTGACGATGTGCGCGATGAGCGCAGCGATCGTCGCGAAGGTGAGCGGAACGTGGACGTAGAGCCAGACCTCGAGCAGCGCCTTGATCCTTAGGTGGCGGCGAATGCGCGCGAGCGCGGCGCTCTTGCGCTCGAGCAGCTGGACGACGTTGGCGATCGCCTCGGCCTCCTCGTCCGAAGCCTCGGCGAGGCGGCTGCGCATCTCGCGCAGCGCGGCGGCGTTGCGGCAGCGGGGATAGTGGCCCGACAGGCGGCGGTAGAGGCCGCCGCGGAACGGATCCTCCGACAGCGACTGGCGCACCACGGCGGTATCCTCGACCGACAGCGGCTGGGCGGCGGTTTGGAGCTGGCGGTCGAGCTTCTCGACGGCGTCGATCATCTGCGGCCGGGTCAGCTCGGCGCGGTTGTCGCTGAGCTCGTCGGGGAGGATCGCGTAGGCGGCGATGCCGTAGATGCCGGAGAGGATGACCAGCATCATCAGCAGGTAGGCGAGAGTGTGGACGTTAAGGCCGAACTGGAAACCGGCGTGGAGCGTGGCGATGACGATCAGCGACAGGCCGAGATAGACGTGAGCCGAGGTCCAGCCCTTCAGCGACCAGCGGCCGCGGGTCATCGCCCGCTTCCTCACCCCGAGCATTGTCAGCCAGAGGATCAAAAGCGCGCCGATCGTCCCGAGCGTGTAGCCGTACCAGCTGCCGCCGTTGTGGCGCGGCTGGACGTCGATCATGGCGTAGCCGAGCAAGGCGGCGAGCGCGAGCAGCAGAGCGATCTTGAGCCACCGAAAGCGGCGGTGGCGCAGGAAGCCCTCGTGGCCGCCGCCGCTGTCGAGATGCGTCCGCTCTGCCCCCCGTGTCGCCATCTGTGCGGCGTGTCCCCCCCTGTTCGAGCGCCTACGAAGTCGTTTCGGAACCGGTGCGGCATCTATGAACGGTCGGTCCCCTGCTTTCCAGCCTTCTTCGCCTAGCTGCCCAGCCTGGCGACCGACAGGAACTCCTCGGGCGCCACACGGATAGCGGCGCCGGTCGGGCAGGCGCGCACGCAGGCCGGGCCGCCGGCGATGCCGGCGCACATGTCGCACTTGATCGCCTTCTTCGGCGTCTCGGGATCGACCCGCTTCTCGGTCCATTTCTTCGGCGGCTCCCCGGGGCCCGGGCCGAGGCCGGCGAGCAGCCAGGCGAGCAACGGCGGCTTCTTTGGCGGCACTTTCTCCATCCGGATCACCCCGTAGGGGCAGTTCCTCTGGCAGTTGCCGCAGCCGATGCAGGTGTCGTCGATGAACACCTCGCCGTCGGGGCCGCGGTGGATGGCGTTGGGCGGGCAGTCGGCCATGCAATGCGGATGCTCGCAGTGCCGACACGAGGTCGGCACGTGGAGGTGGGCGTAGGTCTTGCCGGCCTCGCGATTGAGCCGCGACAGGCCTTCGTGGCTGTCGGCGCAGGCCTTCTCGCAATTGTCACAGCCGACGCAGAGCTTCTCGTCGATGAGCAGCACGTCGGTCGCCTCGCCGATGCCGTTCTCGACCAGGAAGGACGCGACCGAGGAGTACATGTCGCCGACCCCACCGAACTCGTCCTTCTTCTCCTCGATGAAGCTGTTGAGCCGGTGCCGCGCGGCCATGTCGGACTTCGCCTTGGCGAGCAGGTCCGGCTTCTTGTCGAGCAGCCGCCGGAAAGCGTCCCCGTCGAGCCGGATCACTTCCGACTTGATCGCGGCGCGCACGGTCGCGGTGCGGCGGCCGCCGTCGATCAGCGCCATCTCGCCGACATAGGAGCCGGCGGGCAGATAGGAGAGGAAGACCGGCTTGCCGCCGATATTCTTTTCCACCACCATCGAGCCCTGGCGAATGACGTAGATGTCGTAGCCCTCCTCGCCCTCGCTGATGATCGGCTCGCCGGCCTTGACGGGCTTGACCTCGGCGGTCTCGAGCACTTCCGTGAGGTCGTCGGAAGTCAGGCCGGATCCGAACATCTGGAGGAGCTGCCGCTCGATCGAGATGCGGGTGATGGCGCGCTTCGCCGCCGGCGCCTGCGACATCAGCTTGAGCGCCGCCAGCCGCGAAATCTCGACGACGATCGCATCCTCCGCCGCCCGCACCGTGGCGCCGCGGCGGCGGCCCGAGATCAGGCCGACCTCGCCGAAGATCGATCCGGTCTCGATCGGCACGGTGCGGCTGCGGTCCTTCGGATCGATCTCGACCAGCACCGAGCCGTCGGCGATGGCGAACAGCGACGAGCCCGGCGCGCTGCGCTCGAAGATCACCGTCCCGGCGGGATAGAAGCGGACCTCGCTGTCGAGCATGAACTCGCGCATCTGCAGCGGCGACACGCCTTCGAGGATGGCGACGTTGGAGCGCAGGAACTCGAGCCATTCCTCGACGCTGCGCCGGCCCGGAAGATCGCGGAACTTGGCTTCGAGGATCGGCTCGTCGGCGGGTTTGAGCTCGGTGTTGCCGTTGATGAACTCCACGACGTCATAGCCCTGGTTCATGCAGTGCTTGATCAGCGGATAGCCGGCCAAGGCCCCGATCACGAAAATGCCAGGCACCGTCGATTCGAAGGTCGGGGAAAGCTTGGGATAGGAGACGCGGTCGGCGCTGGCGAACTGGACTCCAGTGCCGGGAACGATCGCCTTCGTGCCGTCCTTGTCCTCGAAGCTCGCGCAGCAGCTCTCGACGAAGGCGCGCGGCGGCGCCGAGCCCATTCGCGCGATCACTCGGTCGCAGCGCACCCGGAGCTCGCCGTCGCGGGTGTCGAAGGTGATCCAGCCCCGCTCGATGTTGGAGGCGGTGGTCTCGCGCAGAATGGTGACCCGCCCCTCCGCCTCGGCGGCGAGCAGAGCCTTGACGTTGGCGTCCTTGGCGGTGGCGAACTCGGCGGAGCGGTTGACGATCGTCACCACGTTGCGCTGCTCGGGGTCGGCGGCGAGGCCGAGGGCGTTCTCGATGCCGGCATCGCCCGCGCCGATCACGGTGATATGCTCGTCGACATATTCGCCGGGATCGTCGAGCGTGTACTGGACGACGGCGCCCTCGCCGACCGGGCAGCGCACCAGGTTCGGATTGCCTTGGGTGCCGATGGCGAGGATGACATATTCGGCCTTGATCGTCTCGCCGGCCTTCATCGTCAGCGTGAAGTCGCCACGCTCGCCGGTGATCGACTTGACCTCGGCGTTGAGCATCACGTTGATCTTGTTTTCGGACGCCTGCCGGTCCCAGGTGCCGAGCACCGCCTCGCGCTTGCCGGCCTCGAAGTCCATGTCCGAGCGCAGCACAAGCTGGCTCGGCGTCGCCATGACGTGCTTGCCCTTCTGATATTTGTAGATGGTGTCGGAGAGGTGGTCGGTCTTCTCGAGCAGCACGTGGCTGAGGCCGAGCTGGGCGGCGCGCGCGGCGGCGCTGAGCCCGGCGGGGCCCGAGCCGACGATGGCGATGCGGAAGCTGGCGGTCACTTCTGCCTATCCCCCAACAACAGGCGTTTGGCGCCAGTGTAGCAGCCTCGATGCGCCGCGCCAGACTTGACGGCGATCTTTTTGGGGCGGAGATTTCCGCCATGGCAGAGGTCAAGAGCGGGCGCACCGGCCCTTCCGCAGGCACCATCGCCCTCGTCCTGGCGGGCCTGCTCGCGCTCGCTGCGGTGGGGATGACGGTGTTCGGGTCGGTCGCCGATGGAACCGAGGCGGCCGAAGGCAATACCGCCACGCCCCAAGGCGAGGGCTCGAGCCTTCAGGCGACGATCGAGGGCCTGCGCGAGCGCCTCCGCCAGGATCCGGACAACGATCAGGGCTGGTTCCACCTCGGCCTCGCCTACCGCGAGAGCGGCCGCTTCGCCGAGGCGGGCCAGGCCTTCCGCCGGGCGATGGAACTGAGGCCGCAGAACGCCGATTACGTCGCCTACCTCGGGGAGAGCCTGCTTCTGCAGGGGGGGCGGGAGCCGCCGCCCGAGGCCGAGCGGCTGTTTCGCCGCGCGATCGAGCTCGAGCCGGGCAACCCGCAGGCGCGCTATTATCTGGCCACCTTGCGCGATCTTCGCGGCGACCATCGCGGCGCCCTCGACGAGCTCGTCGCGCTGCTCCGCGACGCGCCGGAGGGGGCGCCGTGGGAGCCGCAGGTCCGCAACGCCGCGGTGACCATCGCGCAGGCCAACGGCATCGACATCTCGGGGCGGCTGCCGCC
>JALYHK010000003.1:4868-17754 GCA_030776605.1 Pseudomonadota bacterium | reverse complement strand
GGTGGAGGTCGAGACCCCGCCGGTGGAGGTGGACACTCCGCTCGACGTCGAGACGCCGCCGGTCGATGTGGAGACCCCGCCTGTCGAGGTGGAGACCCCGCCCGTCGAGGTCGACACGCCGCCTGTCGAGGTCGACACGCCGCCTGTCGAGGTCGACACGCCGCTCGATGTGGAGGTCGAGCTGCCGCCGGTGGAGGTCGAGCTGCCGCCGGTCGAGGTCGAGCTGCCGCCGCTGCCGCCGCTAGAGGTGGAGGTCGAGCTGCCGCCGCTGCCGCCGCTCGACGTGGAGGTCGAGCTGCCGCCGGAGGTCGTCGAGACGCCGCCGGTCGAGCTCGATGTGCTGGTCGATGCGGTGATGATCGCATTGCCGCTGCTCGACCCGCCGAAGAAGCCGCCGCTGAAGAAGCCCGAGCCGAAGCCCGAGCCAAAGCCGCTGCCGCTGCCGATCACCACTGCCGGCGCGCCGCCGCTGCCGGTCACCGGCATCGCGCCTATGAGCGGAGGGGGCGGCGGCATGAAGGGAGGGGGCGCCGCGGGCTGGGTGATGGTGCGGGTGGTGACCTGGGCGGGCGGGCAGACGGTGCGGCGCACCGTCCGGCGCACCACGCGCCGGCGCTGCGAGGCGCGACGGACGGAGACGTTCTGCGCCTTGGCCTGCTTGACGATCGTCGGCCGCGACGGCGGATTCTCGGCCACATGGACCGCGCTTCCGCCGATGATTGCTCCTCCGCATGCGCATGCGCAGAGTTGCGCCAAAGCCATTCGTACCGACATAGAGCACCTGTTCCTGGCTTGCGGTGGGATGCTCCGACGATCCGAAGTATCCGCCGCAGGTTGCCTGTGAACAGCAGATGCAAATGATTGGTTGAAGTTCAAGCGCGTTAACCATATTACCCCCTTATCCAAGGCCATTTCGGGGCCGACCGGGGCTTTACGTCCCATAACAAGACAGGCTTCAATCGAGAGTGAATTGGCTCGCGCGCCGCGGCGGCGGCCGGCGACGCTCCGCGCCGGCCGATTGGCGGCGCCCGGCAAGGCGATTCGCGGGCGCCCTGCGGTGCTGCGCCGAGGGGGGGGGCGGAGCCCGCCGATGCACCCTGCCGCAGAGGGGAAAGGTGGCGATTCCGCACGGATTCGAGTGACTTGTACTGTTCGCCCCGCGAGAGTATAGGCGCGCTGGGGCAAGCACCGACATTCGCCGGGGAAATGGCGAAGCGGTGCGGAGAGGGTCCGCCGCCGGACATGTGCCGGCGGGGAAGAGTGGAGGGGTTATGGCGACGGCTCTGAGTGACGTTTTCGGTCCGCAGTTCTGCCCGGACCGTGTGCATCTTCCTGAAGCGGGCTACCGGCCCGGTGCCAACGAAGAGTTCATGAATCCGCTGCAGCTGGCCTATTTCAGGCAGAAGCTGCTCAACTGGAAGGACGAGATCCTCCGCGAATCGCAGGGCACCATCGCCCAGCTCAAGACGGGGCCCCTGCGCGAGGCCGACCTTACCGACCGCGCATCGAGCGAGACCGACTGGGGCATCGAGCTCAGGACCCGCGACCGCCAGCGCAAGCTCATCGCCAAGATCGACGCGGCGCTGCGGCGGATCGAGAGCGGCGACTACGGCTTTTGCGAAGTGACGGGCGAGCCGATCTCGCTCGCCCGGCTCGAGGCGCGGCCGATCGCGACGATGACGGTCGAGGCCCAGGAGCGCCACGAGCGCAACGAGCGCGTCTCCCGCGACGACTGAGCCTGCCGCAGAGGCCGGACGCAGCGGCACGCGCGCTGCACGCTAACTCGCCACGCGCGGGGCCCGCCTCCCAGCCCCGGGAGCAGTCATGCGTGGTGCCCGCAACGGCCGATAGTGGGCACTCCGGCTAGCGCGCCGGTCGATCCGCTCCCCGTCGCGAAGCCACCATCTTCCAGAGAAAGAAGAGCGGCAGCCCTGCCAGGGTGACCGCAAAACTCAGCAGCGTCGTCCATGGGTGCTCGACGAGCGTGTTGACGACCAGTCCGCCGGAAGCCGCCAGGAAGGCGAGCGGCAGCCAAGGATAGCCGAAAGTGCGGTAGGGTCGAGGCAGATCGGGCCTTTTCTTCCTCAGCGCGATCAGGGCCGCGACCTGGAGCATCGCAAATGGCCAGAAGCCTACGATGAATGCTTCCGCCAGTTCCTCGAAGGTCCGGATCGAGACGTAAAGAATGGCAATGGCTGCCGAGAAGGCGATCGCGACATGTGGCGCCTCGAAACGCGGATGGACCTTCGCGAGTGAACGGAAGAACAGCCCGTCCTGGGCCATGGCGTAGAAGATTCGGGGATTCGCCATCAGGAGGGCGTTGAGAGCCCCGAATGTCGACAGCATCACCAAAGCTGCGATCAGCGAGCCCCCCGCCGCTCCTGTCGCCTGCCGAACCGCGTCCACTGCGACGAGCTCGGACGCGGCGAGAGCCTCCAGGGGGAGCGCATAGAGATAGGCCGTATTCACCAAGAGGTAGACGAACAGGACGAGAGCCGTACCTCCGATGAGCGCGACAGGAAGGTTACGGCTCGGATTCCTCACTTCGCCCGCCATTCCAGTGACTGTTTGCCAACCGTCGTAGGCGAAGAGCGCTGCAATCATGGCGAGGCCGACGCTGCCCCAGGTGGCGACTGCCGAAGGTTCGGCTCCGCTGAACGATCCGGCACTGGGATCGCCGAACCAGAAGACGGCGAGCGCAAGCACGATGAGCGCAAGCAGCTTGGCGGAGGTGGCGATCGTCTGAACTGAGGCGCCGAAGCGAACCGACCGGTAGTGAACGGCGCTGATGACCAGGATCAGCGCCGCCGCAATGATCCTGGTCTGACTTTCCGTCGAGGCGAGGAAGGTGCCGAAGTAGGATGCGAAAATGAGGGCAACCGCGGCCCAGCCGGCGGGACTGACGAGCAGGAAGGTCCAGCCGAAGAGGAATGCAACCGGAGAGCCAAGCCCCTCGCGGAGGAACACATATTCTCCGCCGGCCCTCGGGAAGAGTCCGGCCAGTTCGGCGTAGCAGAGCGCGCCGAACAAAGAGATGAGGCCCGCAGCCGCCCAAACCGCCAGAACGGCGGCGACGCTGCCTGCATCCGCGGCAATGGCGCTCGGTACTCGGAAGATTCCGCTGCCGATCATCGTCCCCGCCACGATCGCGGCAGCACTCCACAAGCCGAGGCGGCGCGGCAACTGGCTTTCTGACTTGCCCGACCTGTCCATCGTCCCCCGCAATCGCCGTTAGGCCGAACTATGCGCGAAGCGGATCGCTCATGCCCAGCTGGCTGGCGCGGCGGGCGCGAGCGCGCCGTCCGGGCGGCCGGTCGCGCGACCGAACCCCGCTTCCATTGCAGCGCCATCTCGCAGAGCAGGTAGGGCACGATCCAGAACATCCAAATCTGTGCCGTCACGGCCTCGCCTTCGGGCGACGGAAACAGGTTCAAGACGTTCGCCATTCGACAGCCTACGAAGGTCCAGCTCAGGACATAGGACCGGACCATCCAGTCGCGATGCGAGTCGAACCGGCGGTTGCGGGCGGCGCGCCAGGCCATGGCCGCAACCAGCAGCCAGGCCGCCGACAGAGTGCCCGTCGCGACGTAGAGGCTGGCCGGCTCGTGCGGGGAGAGGGCCGACAGGCCCAAGGCGGCGGTCGTCCCGAGGCTGCCGACGCCGAGATATGCATAGCCGAACCACCGGTGTCGCCTGAAGGCGCGGCGGGTCCAGCCGATGTAGAGGGCTGCGGCTCCGAGCCCCAACATCCCCACTCCGCCCAGTGCATGGATGTAGAGGAGCGGTGAATGATCCGAATGCCCGTCGGCTTCCCCGGAGAGCAAGAATCGGCGCCGCATAGATCCATACGATGGGAGCGGCCGTCAGGACCGCCAGCGCGAAGAGCGCGGCGGGGACGCGGTCGGCAAGAGAGCGCCACGTCATGATGCGGACCTCCCGGAGGCGGATGTAGCAACAGACCTCGTGCACTGACAGGGGGAACGAAGCAATGTCGGCAATCCCCCTAAGGCGGCTTCGGCGGATCAGCAAAACGCTGGTCGCAGGCGCCGAGGACGCGAGCGCCGGCGCCGGAGGTGGAGGAGGATGCCGAAGAGCAAGGCCCGGCGGGCGACGCGCAAGGCGACAAGGCGGCAGCAATCAAGTCGCGGAGGAAGCCGTGATTGGCCGGTCGTTCTGGTCTGCTGTGCACAGGAGCTTTCGTCCTTCGGCCCAACGTCCACAACGGGGGCGGAAGCCGGCACCTAAAGGCAAATGTGAACTAGGGAGCTTGAAGGCACCCGCCGATGAATCGGCGCGATCTCAGGCCTCCCGCGGGAGCTGGCGCCTCAGCGCGGTGGGGGCAGCGCTAAAGGCCCGCCATCGCTTCCTTGACGCGCAGCTTTTCCTTCTTGAGCCGGGCGAGAACGGCGGCATCGGGTAGCGGCCGGCGGGCCTCTTCGGCGATCTTGGCGTCGAGGCCGGCGTGCCTGGTTTGAAGTGCGGCGAGCTGCGCCTGGTCCATTCCCGTCTCCTTCTTCTTCTCTGCTGGGGCGAGTAAAACGCCCGCCCGCGGCCTTGTCTCCCGTCGAACGACGGCGCGAAGGGATATGTACGACAAGCCGTTGAAGGTTTATTGTCGCGCCATCCATCGTCCAGCGACGGGGGTTTCGACATATGGACAAGAACGGAGCAGTGCCCGATCCGGCAGCGCGACTCGCCTGGCTGCGCACTGAACATCGGGATCTCGATGCAGCCATAGATTCGCTCGAGCGGGAGGTGGCTGCCGACCAGCTGCAGCTCGCCCGGCTCAAGAAGCGCAAGCTCCGATTGAAGGATGAGATCGCCAGGCTCGAGGACGCGCTCGTTCCGGACATCATCGCCTGAGGCTGCCTGCCGCGCCCTTGGCAGAAGGGTGCCTGTCGATCCCTGCAAAGCCGTTCGTGGCGCTTCGGCCGGCGGCGCTTTGGTGCTATTGTGCCGCTGCGACTGGATGAGATGGAGGCCGACATGATTGGCAAAGCCCTTTGCGCCGTCGGCGCGTCGCTGCTTGTGGCGACCGCCGCCAACGCCCACAGCATCACGGTGATCGGCGCCAATGCCGACGCCATCGCCTGCTATCGCGCCGCCGATTCGGAGGTGCGGCGGCCGGACGCGGTCCAGATCTGCACGCGCGCGCTGAGAGAGGGAGACCTCGACCGGTACGACCGGATGGCGACGCTGGTGAACCGCGGCGTCGTCCATTTCCGGCTCGAGCAGCTCGAATCGGCGCTCGCCGACTTCGATGCCGCTTTGGCGATGGAGCCGGGCCAGCCGGACGCGATGATCAATCGCGGCATCGCCATGCTCGCCGCCGGCTACGACATCGATGCCTCGCTCGCCTACATCGAAGAGGGCCTGGCGCGGGGGCCGCGGCGTCCGTGGGTCGGCTATTACGGTCGTGCGGTGGGTCACGAGTTGGCCGGCCGCGACGCCGCCGCCTACCGCGACTATCGCCGGGCACAGGAGCTCCGACCGAATTGGGAGCTGCCGCGCCGGGCCCTGGCGCGCTTCTCCGTCGTCGGCTGAAGCCTCTTCACCATCTTTTGCCGTTCCCGAAGCTGCCGCGCTGTGGCAGCTTTGGGCGATGGCAGGATTCGACGCCCGCGCCGAGCTGGCTCCCAAGCTCATCGACTCGCTCTATGTCGAGGCGATGGTGCTCGCCGACGAGGCCCGCGCCTATTTCGATTCGGACGGCCGCGGCGAGCGGCTGGCGCTCGACCCGCTGGTGCGGGTCGGCTTCGCCTGCGAATCGCTCAAGGTGACGACGCGGCTGATGCAGGCGATCGCCTGGCTGCTCACCCAGCGCGCGGTCGCCGCCGGCGAGCTGAGCCGGACGCAGGCCACGCGCCCGGATCGGCGGCTCGGCGAGGCGCCGGAGAGCGATCCGGAGGTGCTGCCGGCGCTGCCCGAAGCCGCGCTCGCCCTCATCCGAGCAAGCCAGGACCTCTACGACCGCATCCGCCGCATCGACGAGGGCGCGGCCCCCGATCCGCAGCCGAGCCCGGCCAGGAGCCTGCTCAGCCGTCTCCAGCGCTCCTTGTGATCGGGTCCACAGCCGCGCCAGGATCTCCTCGGTGAAGGGCTTCGACTTCCTCTACGGGCCCAAGCTGATCGCCGGCGCCGGCTCGTCCGCGCGGCTCGGCGGGCTGCTTCCGCCGGGCCGCTGCCTCTTCGTCACCGACGCGACCGTCCGCGGCCTCGGCCTCGCCGAGCCGGCGCTCGCCTCGCTCGAGGCGGCGGGGATCGAGCCGATCCCGTTCGACGCAGTCGAGCAGGATCCCTCGCGCGAGACGCTGATGGCGGCGGTTGCGGCAGGGGAGGGGGCGGCTTCGGTGGTCGGCCTCGGCGGCGGCAGCCCGATGGACGTCGCCAAGCTCGCCGCTTACCTGCTCGGCAGCGGGGACGACCTCGACGCGATCTGGGGCGTCGGCAAGGCGCGGGGCGAGAGGCTGCCGCTCGCGCTCGTCCCGACCACCGCCGGCACCGGATCGGAAGCGACGCCGGTGACGATCATCACCGTCGGCGGCGCCGAGAAGCGGGGCGTCAGCAGCCCTGCGCTGATCGCCGACTGGGCGCTGCTCGACCCGGGCCTCACCCTCGGCCTGCCGCGCGCCGTCACCGCCGCCACCGGCATCGACGCGATGGTCCATGCGATCGAGGCCTATACGTCGGCGCGGCTCAAGAATCCGATGTCGGACCTGCTCGCGCGCGAGGCGCTTCGGCTGATCGACGCCAATCTGCTGCGCGCCTGCGAAGTACCCGACGATGTTGACGCCCGCGGCGCCATGCTCCTCGCCGCCCATCTCGCCGGCGTCGCCTTCGCCAACGCGCCGGTCGCAGGAGTCCACGCGCTGGCCTACCCGCTCGGCGGCCACTTCCATGTGCCGCACGGCCTCTCCAACGCCTTGATGCTGACCCACGTCCTCGCCCACAACATGCACGCGGCCATGGCGCTCTACGCCGAGCTCGGCGCGCTGCTCGATCCGGGGCTCGGGCGCGAGGGCGAGCAGGGCCGCGCCCGCGGCTTCGTCGAGCGGCTCGCCGCCCTGTCGCGCGCCTGCGGCCTGCCGCAGCGCCTCGCCGAGGTGGGAGTCTCGCCGGCCGACCTCGACCTGCTCGCGGCCGAGGCGATGAAGCAGGAGCGGCTGCTGATCAACAATCCCTGCCCGATCTCGCAGGCGGACGCGCGCCGGCTGTACGAGGCGGCGCTGTGACCCGTACGCCGCTCGCCGGGCGCGGGAGCTATCGCGCCTGGCGCGAGATCGCCACCCGCTGGGGCGACAACGACGCCTACGGCCACGTCAACAACACCGTCCATTACGCCTGGTTCGACACGACGGTGAACGCCTGGCTTGCCGAGGCGGGGCTGCTCGACATCGCCTCCGGCCAAATCATCGGCCTCGTCGTCGAGACCGGCTGCCGATACGCCTCGCCGCTGACGTTTCCGGAGCCGGTCGAGGTTGGCCTTGCCGTCGAGCATCTCGGCAGGTCCAGCGTCCGCTACCGGCTCGGGGTCTTCGCCAGGGCCGCCGCCGAAGCCGCGGCCGAAGGGCATTTCGTCCACGTCTACGTCGACCGCGCCAGCCGCCGGCCGGTGGCGCTGCCGGAGGAGTGGCGGCGCGCACTTGAGGCACTCGAGGATTAGAGCCCCGCCTTCGCCTTGAGTTCGGACTTGGCCGCTTCATATTGCCGCGCCAGCTCGGCGACATAGGCGGCCGCTGCGCGCACCCGCTCGACGACGCCGATCCCCTGGCCCGATCCCCAGATATCGCGCCAGGCCTTTTTCGCGCTCTCGCCGCCGGCGAAGTCCATCTTCCTGACGTCGCCTTCGGGCAGCCGGTCGGGGTCGAGCCCGGCCGCGACGATCGAGGCGCGCAGGTAATTGCCGTGCACTCCGGTGAAGTAGCTCGAATAGACGATGTCGCTCGCCCGCCCGGCGACGATCGCCTCCTTATATTCGGCGACCGCGTTGGCCTCCTCCGTCGCGATGAACGGCGAGCCTATATAAGCGAGGTCGGCGCCCATCGCCTGGGCGGCGAGCACCGCCCGTCCCGTCGCGATCGCGCCGGAGAGGATCAGCGGCCCCTCGAACCACTGCCTGATCTCCTGGACCAGCGCGAAGGGCGAGAGGGTGCCCGCGTGCCCTCCGGCGCCGGCCGAGACGGCGATCAGGCCGTCGGCGCCCTTGTCCACCGCCTTGCGCGCGAAGCGGTCGTGAATGATGTCGTGTAGCGTGATGCCGCCCCAGCCGTGGACCGCCTGGTTGACCTCCACGATTGCGCCGAGCGACGTGATCACGATCGGCACCTGCCACTTGGCGCAGGTCGTCATGTCCGCCTCGAGCCGGTCGTTCGAGCGGTGGACGATCTGGTTGACCGCGAACGGGGCGGCGGGCGCATCCGGATGGGCGCGGTCCCAGGCGGCGAGCTCCTCGACGATGCGGTGGATCCACTCGTCGAGCTGCGTCTGCGGCCGCGCGTTGAGGGCGGGGAAGGAGCCAACGATCCCCGCCTTGCACTGGGCGATCACCAGATCGGGGTTGGAGACGATGAACAAGGGGGCGCCGATCACCGGAAGGCGCAGCCGGTTGAGGGGGGGAGGGAGGCCCATCGCGCCGTCTTAACGGCCGCGGCGGCGGGCGTAACCGGCAAAAGATCCGGGGCCGGCACCTTGCGGCACCGGCCCCGCCCTCGTTACGCGACGCGAGGGGTCGATACAGGTGGAATGATACGCATCCACGATTCGACCCGGCGCTTATCGCCGATTCGCCGTGTTCGATCGCTGAATGAGCCTGACAGCGCGCGTTAACCGGGAGTCAGCCGCCGTTCACCCGCCTCAGCCGCCGCCCGAGGCCGGCCGCGGCGCTTTCTGGGCTTCCGGTGCGAAGGCGTTGCCGAAGAAGCTGTCCTGGTACCAGCGCGGCGGCTCGGGCGCGTCGGCGATCTCGCGTGCGATCAGATAGTTGAGCTCGGCGAAGCGCGCGGCCGCCCGCCAGTCGAACGGCAGGGTGAGGTCGTCGGTCGGCGCATGATAGTGGGTGGCGAGGAAGTGGCGGAACGCGCGCTCCCCCTCGCCCGCGAAGCCGGTCATCAGGAATACCGACGGCACGCCCTCGCGGACAAACATATAATGGTCCGAGCGGGTGAACAGGCGCTGCTCGGGCATCGGATCGGGGGCCAGCGCGACGTTCATGCGCGCCGCCGCGCGCCGGACGATCGGCCCCAGCGTCGAATGCTCCGCACCGAAGGCTATGACGTCCGAGAAATCGTAGGTGAGCACCGGCATGTCGAGATTGACGACGCCGACGACACGGCCGTCGACCACCGGATGGCGGGCGAGATATTGGGCGCCGAGCAGCCCCTTCTCCTCGGCGGTGACGGCGGCGAACAGCAGGGGGCGCCGCGGCCGATTCCTCGGGAGCGCCATCTGCCACGCCACCTCGAGCAAGGTGGCGACGCCGCTCGCATTGTCCATCGCGCCGTTGCGGATGCGGTCGCCCTCCCCGCCGGGCGCGATGCCGACGCCGTCGAGGTGCGCCATCAGCAGCACATATTCGTCCGCCACGGCCGGATCGGTGCCGGGGAGCACCGCCACGACGTTCGGGCTGGTCATCGCGCTGTTGGCGCTCTCGCGCTCGATGCGCAGCGTCGGCGCGAGCGTGAAGCCGCGCGGCTGCACCCCCGGACGCGCTGCCTCCGCCCGAACCCCGGCGAGGCTGCGCGGGGCGTCTTCGAACAGAGCCTCGGCGAAGGGCGTGTCGGCGGTAGCGAGGAAGCGGAGGCCCCGCGCGTCGACGTAAGGCACGCCGGCCGGATCGACCCAGGTAATCCCCGGCGGCGTCTCACGACGCGGCATCTGCTCATACGGCCGCCGCTGCGCCTCCTCCGCTCCGCGCAGGAGGATCACGCCGGCGGCGCCTCGCCGCGCGGCGGTGCGCACCTTCTCGTTGGCAAGGTGTGCCGCAAGGTCGCTCGGCAGGCCCTGCGGGACCCCGCCGAGCAGCACCACGACGCGGCCGCGAACGTCGAGGCCGCGATAGTCGTCGAAGCCGAGCTCCGGCGCGTGGATGCCGTAGCCCGCGAACACCGCCGGCGCCTCGAAATCCAGCCGCCCCGCCTCGGGGCTCTGTCGGAACATCAGGTCGCGGCCGTGGACGAAGGTGCGATCGCCGACACTGATCTGCGCCGGCGCGATCATCGCGAAGCGGACGAACGGCACCTGCTGGTACCAGCTGCCGCCGTTGGCGGGGGTCAGACCCAGCGCCTCGAACCGGGTGGCGACGTAGCGGGCGGCGATATCATAGCCGCGCGTCCCGGCCTCGCGCCCCTCGAGCAGGTCGTCGGCGAGGAAGGCGACATGGGCGCGGAAGCGCTCCGGTGTGAAACCGGTGGCGGGCGCCTGGGCAGAGGCGGCGAAGGAGAGCGAAAGGAGCGCGGCGACGGCCGCGAAACGCTTGAACTTCATCGGGAAAGCGGCCTCGACGAAACGAGAGGAGAAGCGGCTCTACGAACTGTGGCCCCGGCGCGACACTGGATTGGCAATCGGTTCATCGACGGAACAGAACGGCTCGTCGCACGTTGGCGATGATGGTACAGGGGCGCACGAAGGAGACGCACCTATGTTGAGTTCCATCCTTCGCAGGCAAGGCGAGGCATTTCCCCACGACCCGTCGCGGCGGGGCTATCATGTCGTCTATCGCGAGGACGAGGTGAACCGCTGCCCCGGCTGCGGCCGCTCGCACTGGTACGTCGGCCGCCTCTCGGCCGAATGCGGCTTCTGCGCCACGGCGCTTCCGCTCGCCGACACCGGCGCCCTTGGCGCGGGCACGCTGCGGCGCGGGCGCCCGCTGGACTGGAACCTGCCCGACGCCGCCTGACTGGCCGAGGGGCCGCTCCGCCTGCGCCTGTCCGGCGACTTCGCTTGCCCTTGCTCCCAGCCCTGATATAGACGCCGCCTGCCGGCCTCAGCGGGCGTGGCGGAACTGGTAGACGCGCCGGATTTAGGTTCCGGTATCGAAAGATGTGGGGGTTCGAGTCCCTTCGCCCGCACCAGCGCCGCCGCCCGAACCGCTCGCCCGCGTGCCGCATTCTTCTGACCCGTGAAGGCTTGAAATGCAGACTGTCGAGACGTTGAACGAGGGCCTGAAGCGCGCCTACCGCCTCACCATCGAGGCCAAGGACATCGACGCCCGCGTCGATCGCGAGCTGAAGGCGGTCGCGCCGCAGGTGCGGATGCCCGGCTTCCGTCCCGGCAAGGTCCCTGCCAACCTCATCCGCAAGATGCACGGCGCCCGCCTCGAGCAGCAGGCGCTCGAAAGCGCCATCCAGGAAGGCGTCCAGAAGCTGATGAGCGACGAGAAGCTGCGCCCTGCGATGCAGCCGAGGGTCGAGCTCGAGGGTCACGAGCCCGGGAAGGAGGCTGTCGTCAAGGTCGAGCTCGAGACGCTCCCGGAGGTCCCCGAGCCGAAGGTCGACGAGCTGAGGATCGAGCGGCTCGTGGTCGAGCCGAGCGGGGCCGAGGTCGACGAGGCGCTCGCCCGGATCGCCTCGGGTCAAAAGAGCTTCGAGCCGGCCCCCGCGAAGCAGGCGGCCCGCCCCGGCGACCGCGTCATCATAGATTATGAGGGCAAGGTGGACGGCGACCCGTTCGAGGGCGGTAAGGGCGAGGGCATGTCGGTCGAGCTCGGCTCCGGTCGCCTCATCCCCGGCTTCGAAGATCAGCTGGTCGGCGCGAAGGCGAACGAGCAGCGCACCGTCACCGCGCGCTTCCCTGAGGATTATCAGGTCGACTATCTCAAAGGCCGCGAGGCGGTGTTCGAGGTGACCGTCAACGAGGTCCAGACGCCGCGCGAGACGGCGATCGACGACGCCTTCGCCCAGTCGATGGGGCTCGAGGGCATCGGCCAGCTGCGCGAGATCGTCAAAAGGCAGATCCAGCAGGAGCTGAACGGCCTCGTCCGAACGCACATGAAGCGCCAGCTGCTTGACGAGCTCGCCGCCCGCCACAACTTTCCGGTCCCGGCCACGATGGTCGAGGCCGAATTCGAACAGATTTGGCGGCAGCTCGAGGAGGAGGCGAGCCGCGCGCCCAATCCCGAGACCGCTCGCGCGGAGATGGAGAGGGAGCGCGGCGACTATCGGGCGATCGCCGAGCGCCGTGTCCGGCTCGGCCTGCTGCTGTCGGAGATCGGTCAGCGCAACGGCATCGAGATCAGCCAGCAGGAGATGAACCGGCTGGTCCAGCAGGCGGCGCAGCAGTATCGCCCCGAGGACCGTCAGCGCTTCGCCGACTATATCCGCGAAAATCCGATGGCTGCGGCGCAGCTGCGGGCGCCGCTTTATGAGGACAAGGTCGTCGACTTCCTCTTCTCGCGGGCCGAGATCGTCGAGCGGCCGGCGACTAGGGAGGAGCTGGAGGCGGCGATCGAGGCCGAGGAGGGCCACGTCCACGGCCCCGGCTGCGGCCATGAGCAGGAGCACGAGGAGAAGCGGAAGGCGAAGAAGTCCGGCGCCAAGGCCGAGCCGAAGGCCGCCCAGGGGAAGAAGGCTCCCGCCGCCGAGGACAAGCCGAAGAACGCTGCCGCCGCGGCCGGCAAGGCTTCCCCGGCGAAGAAGCCTGCGGCAAAGAAGGCGAGGAGCAAGGCCTAGGCTTGCGCCCGGGGCGGGGGGACGGCGTGACCGCTGAGCGAACGAGCGCGAGGGACCGGCTCCGCATCGCGGTGCTGCTGCCCTGCTACAACGAGGAGGCGGCGGTGGCGCAGACCGTGGCCGCCTTCCGCGCTGCGCTGCCGGACGCGGCGGTCTACGTCTACGACAACAATTCGACCGACCGCACGCGGGAGCGCGCCGCCGAGGCCGGCGCCGTCGTT
>JALYHK010000003.1:0-4858 GCA_030776605.1 Pseudomonadota bacterium | reverse complement strand
GAGCGCATGCAGGGCAAGGGCCATGTCGTCAGGCGCATGTTCGCGGACGTCGAGGCCGACGTCTACGTGATGGCCGACGGTGATGCCACTTACGACGCGTCCGCCGCGCCCGACATGATCGCCCGGCTGGTGGAGGAGAAGCTCGACATGGTGGTTGGCGCCCGCCGCTCCGAAGTCGAGGCGGCCTACCGGCGCGGGCATCGCCTCGGCAATCGGCTGTTCACCGGCCTGCTCGCCCGCCTGTTCGGCCGCACCTTCAGCGACGTCTTCTCGGGCTATCGCATCTTCTCGCGCCGCTTCGCCAAATCCTTCCCCGCGCTGTCTCGCGGCTTCGAGACCGAGACCGAAATTTCGGTCCACGCGCTCGAGCTCGCCATGCCGGTCGGCGAACTGGTGACCGCCTATGGCGCACGACCCGAAGGCTCGCAGTCGAAGCTCTCGACCTGGCGCGACGGCTGGCGGATCATGCGCACCATCCTCCACCTCTACCGGATCGAGCGGCCGATCCTGTTCTACGGCGTGATCGGCCTTGCGCTGCTCGCCGCCGCGGTGCTGCTCTCGATCCCGCTCGTCCTCACCTATCTCGAGACCGGCCTCGTCCCGCGCATCCCCACCGCGATCCTCGCCACCGGCCTCACCATCCTCGCCTCGCTCTGCTTCTTCGCCGGCCTCATTCTCGACACGGTGGTGCGGGGCCGGCGCGAGACGCGGCGCCTCCACTATCTGAGCCTGCCCGCCATCGGCGAGAATTGAGGTTCTCGCGGAGGGTCCGGAGGGGACTCCCGCGCGGCGGCATCCATCTCCGCGCCTCCGCGCGAACGAAGCGCGGCGTGCGACCCTCCGTCGCTCCGGCGGCGGGCGAAGGGCAGGCCAATGGCAAACGGGGGATGACAAAGTGGACAGCGCATTTTTCCTCGGGAACCCAGAAGTTGGGAAGCCCCTCAAAAAATGGGGGCAGATTATCTGCTCGGGGATTGCTGACCCGCCATTGGCGATCCAAGGGACGCTTTTTTTCGCGGCCGGACGTGCGCGCGGCGCACCGCGCCGCTAGATAGCCTCCATGGCTCGGCAGACTCGCTCGAACGACTGGGGGTTTCCGCGCTGGCGCGGCTACGGCGGCGGGCGCGGCACGCAGCAGGTGCGGCTGTGCGACCGCCACGGCTGCGAGGAGCCCGGCGACCGCCCCGCGCCCAAATCTCCCCACAGCCGCGAGCGCTGGTGGTTCTGCGAGCGCCACGCCGCCGAGTACAACCGCAACTGGAACTATTTCGAAGGCCTGTCCGCCGAGGAAGCCGCCGCCCGCGAGGCCGACGAGCGGCGCGGCGCCGCGGGCTTCAGCCAGGCGGGCCACTACGGCTGGGGCGGTCCCGGCGACGGCAGCCGCTCGGCCGACGAAATGCGCGCCTTGGGCGTGCTGGAGGTTGAAGCGGACGCCGGTTTCGAGGAGGTGAAGGCCGCCTACCGCCGCCTCGCCAAGGCCAATCACCCGGACGTCGCCGGCGAGGATACGGAAGCGGCCACGCGCTTTCAGGCGATCCAGGCGGCTTATGAGGTGCTGAGGCGAGCCGAGGAGCGGCGCAACGCCGACGCTTGAGGCGCGCTCAGTCGGTGAACATGAAGGCGCCGCTGACATGCGCCACCGGGTCCTTGGGCTCGCCGTCGTGGGCGATGCCGCGGACGAAGCCTATGCTGCGCGTCGTGCGGTAGCACTCGCCACGGCCGACGATCGTCCGCCCCGGCGTCGCCGGCCGCAGATAGTCGACGCGCAGGTCGAGCGTCGCCTGGTGGCGGAAGCGGCCGAGCCGGATCCAGATCGCCAGGCTCGTCACCATGTCCATCAGGCTGATGATCGGGCCGGAAGCGACGATCCCGCTCGCCGGCACGCCGACGAGCTTCTCGTCGTAGGGGAGGGCGAGCTCGGCCCAGTCGCCGCCGTGGCCGCGGTAGGCGATGCCGAGGGCGCCGCCGTGGCCGACCTTCTCCACATAGGACATGAACAGCTTCGGATCGAAGCCTCCCGCCTCCGACTGGCCGGGGCGGCTCATGCCGCGAGCCGCGCCGCGGTCTCGCGCACCAGCGCGATCATGTTCGGGATGCCCTGGGTACGGTTGGAGCTGAGCTGGTTGCGGAGGTCGAAGCGGGCAAGCTCGCTCTCGATGTCGGTGGCGAGGATTTCTTCGGGGGTACGGTCCTGGACCGCGAGCAGGATGAGCGCAACGATCCCCTTGGTGATCGCGGCATTGCTGTCGGCAAGGAAGTGGAGCCGGCCGTCGCTCCGCGGGGTCGGATAGACCCAGACCGCCGCCGAGCAGCCGCGCACCAGCGTCGCGTCGGTCTTCAGCGCGTCCGGCATCGGCTCGAGCGCGCGGCCGAGGTCGATCAGCAGCCGATAGCGGTCGTCGGCGTCGAGGAGCTCGTAATCCTCATAGACCTGGTCAAGCGACTGGAACGCCATGGCGCCCACTTAGTGGGGTTCCGCCGCGGCGGCTAGCGGTCCCGCAGCCGCTCGATCTCGTGGGCGAGGCTGTTCTGGTTCTCGGTTGCGATCCGCTCGAGCACGGCGACTCGGTCGCGCAGCGCCTGGATCTCCTCGCGCATCCGGTCGACGTCCACCTTGTCCTCCGGCCTTGCGGTGTAGCGGGCGCGGATCACGCTGGCTACGAGCGCCATCGCGACGATCAGCACGACCATGATCTGGACGCCGGTCATTCTTTTCTCCTCGCCTGCCGCCGCTCAGTTGAGCGGCTTGTCGCGCAGCCGCTCGATTTCCTCGGCGACGTCGATGCCCTTGTCGGTGACGATCCGCTCGAGCACCCGCACGCGCTGCTCGAGTCGCTCGGTCTGTGCGGCATATTGCGCCGCCTTCTCGGCGGTCAGCCTCGCCTCCATCTCCATCCGCTTCTCGCGGTGGTCGAACCAACGGCGGATCAAAGGCTGACCGAAGATCAGGATCACCGGCAGGCCGATGACGATGAAGGCAACGACGGCTTTCCAGGCGTCTTCCACGTCGTCCTCCTCAGTTCTTGGGCAGCCGCAGGGATTCGATCTCCTGCGTCAAACGATGGCTGTCGTCGGTGACGATCCGCTCGACGTTGGCGAGCCGGTCCTTCACCGATCCGAGTTCCGCGCGCAGCTGGGCGTTCTCGGCGCTGAGCAGCTTGATCCGCTCCATCGCCTCGTCGTCGGTCTTGGGGTAGACCGCCTGGCCCCAGGCGCCGTCGAGCGGATAGCCGTGCTTTACTCGCAGCCAAGTGGTGAAGACCCAGCCGGCGATCGCCATCAGGCCGAGGATCCCGATCAGCGGCGCGGTCTGTGAAATCGTTCCTTCCATGCTTGTTCCCCCCTTGTTGTGCGCCCTAGCGCAGGTTCTCGATCTCGCGCGCCAACCGGCCGTGCGAGCTGGTGACATAGGCCTCGACGTCGGCGAGGCGGCGGTCGATCTCCCGGAAGCGCGAGCGGACCAGCCGCGTCATCCGCCGCGGATTGGCGCGCACGCCCTGCCAGAACTTCTCCTCCTCCTTGGTGTCGTAGGAGAGCTCGCGCGGCTTCACCGGCGCCAGCCAGGCGGCGACCAGATAGGCGACGATGCCGACGCCGGTGGTCAGTGTCAGCACGACGAAGCCGATGCGGACGATGGTGACGTCGAGCCCGGTATAGTCGGCGATTCCGGCGCAGACGCCGAGCCACTTCTTGTGCTCCTTGTCGAGGTAGAAGCGGGTCCTGCTCGGCTCGTTCATTTCGCCCTCCTTTTGGGCTGGTTCGAGCGGGCGAGCGGCACCGGCTCCGGCCGCAGATCCTCGGCACCAAGCTCGATCGGGTCGCAGCCGATCGAGCGCCAGTTCGGATTCTCGGCGTGAAGGATACGCTCAAGGGTGCACATCCGGTCGTCGAGCCGGCGGGCGAGGTCGTGGAGCTCGTCGAGGAGGTTCTCGTCCTCGCGGGTCAGCGTCGCCGCAGCCTTCCACTTGGTGACGTAATGGAGGACGATCCACGGCAGCACCACGAACAGAGTGATGAACACCATTGCCGGGACGATAATGTCTTCATCCATCGGTCAGCCCTCCTGGCCGTCTTTGCCGCCGCCGCTTTGGCGCTTCGCCTTGAGGGCAGCAAGCTCGGCCTCGACCTTCTCGGAGTTCCTGAGCTCGGCGATCTCCTCCTCGAGCGTCTTGCCCGGGCCGCCGAGGCTCATCGCCTCGGCGCGGCCTTCCGCCTGGTCGGCGCGGCGCTCGAGCACGTCGAAGCGCGAGAAGGCCTCCTCGACCTTCGAGCCGCCGTAGGCCTCGCGCAGCCGGATGCGGTTCTGCGCGCTCTCGATCCGGCTCATGATCGCATTCTGCCGGGTGCGGGCTTCGCGCAGCTTGGTCTGCAGCTTGGCGATGTCGGCCTCCGAAGCGCGCAGCGCGTCGTCGAGAACCGCGATCTCGGAGCGCAGCTGGTCGGCCATGTCGCCGGCCTTCTGCTTTTCGACCAGCGCCGCCTTGGCGAGGTCCTCGCGATCCTTCGACAGCGCCAGCTCGGCCTTCTCCGTCCAGCTCTCCTGGAGCGCCTCGAGCTTGTCGATCTGGCGGCGCATCTCCTTCTGGTCGGCGATGGTTCGTGCGGCCGAGGCGCGCACTTCGACGAGCGTCTCCTCCATCTCCATGATGATCATCCGGATCATCTTGGCGGGGTCTTCGGCCTTGTCGAGCAGGTCGGTGACGTTGGCGGCGATGATGTCGCGCGTCCGCGAGAAAATACCCATGGGGAAAAGCTCCTTGGTTGAACTCGGGAAAAGCGGCGGCCGCGGCCAGCACGGCGGCTCGATGCGCACCGTCAGGGCCCGGCGCGTGCCGGCGGCGTCGGCGCGGTTCTCAGC
>JALYHK010000002.1 GCA_030776605.1 Pseudomonadota bacterium | reverse complement strand
CGCCCAAGTCGGCGAAATCCTCGAGCGCACTCAGGCCACGCGGCTTGCGCCGGACCTGTCGCACCTTAGCGCCGGGGAGCGCGAGGCGGCGGCGAGGCTGCTCGAGGTCGGCGCCATCTTCCAGCGCATCTACGAGGACCAGCGGCACAGGAGCGCGCTCGCCGCGCGGGCGGCGCTGGAGCGGTCGGACGATCCGCAGGCGCGAGACCTCCTCACCCTCTACCGGCTTTTCCAGGGGCCGATCGCGACCACCCTCGACAACGGCCGCGAGCCTTTCCTGGCCGTCGAGCCGGCGCCGCCCGGCAAGAACGTCTACCCGTGGGACCTGACGCGCGAGGAGTTCGACGCCCTCCTCGCCGCCCATCCGGAGCGGCGGCCCGAGCTGATGCACCTGCGCTCCGTCGTCCGCCGCGCCGACGCCGCGAGCCTCGCGCGCGACCTTGAGGCGCTGCGCCGCCATCCGGTGCTCGATGCGCTCCACCCCGGGCTGCGCCCCCGGCTCGAGGCGCTTGCGCGGCGGCCGGACCGGACGATGCTCTACGCCGCGCCTTATTCGGTCGCTTATGCCGACGAGACGATCCGCGCCTACGGCCTCCTGAATGAGGCCGCCGCCGCGGTCGAGGAGAGCGACCCTGAGTTCGCCGGCTATTTGCGCAACCGCGCCCGCGACATCCTCTCCGACGACTATGAAGCGGGGGACGCCGCCTGGATCACCGGCCGCTTCGGCAAGCTCAACGCCCAGATCGGCGCCTACGAGACCTACGACGACGAGCTGCTCGGCACCCGCGCCTTCTATTCGCTGAGCCTGCTCGCGCGGCGCGGCGAGGAATCGGAGGCGCTGCGCCAGGGCATGCAGGGGCTGCAGGCGATCGAGGACGCGCTTCCCTACGACCGGCAGAAGAGGGTGCGCGAGGACATTCCCGTCGGCGTCTACGACGTGATCGCCGATTTCGGCCAGTCGCGCGGCGGCAACACCGCCTCGATCCTGCCCAACGAGCCGCTCACCGCCCGGCGCTACGGGCGCACCATCCTGTTGCGCGCCAACATCATGCGCGCGCCGGAGATATTCGGCGCCGCCGGCAACCGCTGGCGCGCCGCCGTCGCGCCGCAATTCGCCGATCATCTCACCGCCGACAGCAATTTCCACCGCACCTTGTGGCACGAGGTCGGCCACTATCTCGGCGTCGACCGCACCCGCGACGGGTGCAACCTCGACGAGGCGCTCGGCGCCGATTCCAACCTGCTCGAGGAGATGAAGGCGGACCTCGTCTCGCTGTTCGCCGGACGCGAGCTGCGCCGCCGCGGCTATTTCGACGAGGCGCAGCTGCGCTCCCATTACGCCAGCGGCATCTCCCGGACGCTGCAGAACAACCGGCCCCGTCGCGACCAGCCATACCAGACGATGCAGCTGATGCAGTTCAACTGGTTCCTCGACCGCGGCGTGCTGCGCTTCGATCCGGCGACCGGCCGCCTCGCTATCGACTACGGCCGCTACCACGAGGCGGTCGAGGCGCTGCTGCGCGAGGTGTTGACGCTGCAGGATGCGGGCGATCCGCGCCGCTCCGACGCCTTCGTCGACCGCTGGACTGAGTGGGACGACGCCCTCCACGGCCGCATCGCCGCCAGTATCCGCGCCGAGGAGCGCTACCGCTACCGCCTCTTCACCTACGCCGCGCTCGGGGAGTAGCGGCAATGCCCACGGGAGACATGGAATGCGCCTGAAGCTTGCGGTCCTCGCCTTTGTCGTTCCGGCCGTCGCTGCGCTCGCGCAGCCGGCCGAAGCCCCCGGCGAAGCCTATGTCGCAAAGCCCGCAGCGCTGGTCGCCGACGGCATTCCGCCGGTGCCGGCCGATCTGGCGGCACGGACGCGGCCGTACATGGAGTTCCGCACCGCGAGCTTCACGAGCTGGCACCCGCGCGACCGGTCGATGCTGATCGCCACCCGCTTCGCCAATACGGCCCAAGTCCACCGGGTCGCGGCGCCGATGGCCTACCGGCAGCAGCTCACCTTCGAGGAGGAGCCGGTGCGCGGCTCCTGGTCGCCGGCCGGCGACGTGATCGTCGTCAGCAAGGACATCGGCGGCAACGAATTCTACCAGCTCTACCGGCTCGAGGACGGGCGGCTCCACCTCCTCACCGACGGACGCAGCCGCAACAATTTCGGGGCCTGGAGCAAGGACGGCCGCTGGATCGGCTACAGCTCGACGCGCCGCAACGGCACCGACACAGACCTCTACATCGTCGATCCGCGCGACCGCGCGACCGACCGGATGGTGGCCCAGGTCGAAGGCGGCGGCTGGAACATCGCCGATTTCGCGCCGGACGGCCGCCGCGCAGTGGTGATCAACTACCGGCAGGTGACGAACTCGGACCTCTATCTTCTCGACATCGGGAGCGGCCGGCTCACTCCGATCGGCGATCCGGCGCGGGATATCGCCTTCGGCGGCGCCGAGTTCGCCCCCAACGGGACGCTGTGGGTGACGTCGGACGAAGGCTCCGAGTTCCAGCGCCTCGGCACTCTCGATCCGACGAGCGGACGCTTCACGCCGGTGTCGCCCGAGCCGCGCTGGGACGTCGAGAGCTTCGAGGTCGCGCCGGACGGCAGCTTCGTCGCCTATGTCGTCAACGAGGCCGGCATCAGCCGCCTGAAGCTGCTCGATCCGCGGACGCGGCAGGTGCGCGTGGTCGAGCGGCTGCCGACCGGCGTCGTCTCCGGGCTCGAGATTGCGCCCTGGGGCGGCATCGGCCTGACGCTCGCCTCCAACCAGAGCCCGGCCGACGCCTATTCGGTCGATCCGCGCACGCTGGAGGTGACGCGCTGGACGCGCAGCGAAACCGGTGGGCTCGATCCCGAGGCGAACGCCGAGCCCGAGCTGGTCGAGGTGCGCAGCTTCGACGGCGAGCGCATCTCGGGCTTCCTCTACCGTCCCGACCCGCAGCGCTTCCCCGGCCCGCGGCCGCTGATCGTCAGCATCCACGGCGGCCCGGAGAGCCAATCCCGCCCCGGCTTTCTCGCGCGCAACAACTATCTGATCAACGAGCTCGGCATCGCGCTCTTCTATCCCAACGTCCGCGGCTCGACGGGCTACGGCAAGCGCTTCGTCGGGCTCGACAACGGCCCGGCGCTGCGCGAGAATTCGGTGCGCGACATCGGCGCCTTTCTCACCCACCTCGCCAACGACCCCGGCATCGACGAGGCGCGGATCGGCGTCACCGGCGGCTCCTACGGCGGCTACATGTGCTACGCCTCGGCGATCTTCTACGGCGATCAGCTCAGGGCGGCGAACTGCGTCGTGGCGATCTCGAACTTCGTTACCTTCCTCGAGAACACTCAGAGCTACCGCCGCGACCTGAGACGCGTCGAATATGGCGACGAGCGGACCCAGCGCGCCGAGCTGCTCGCGATCAGTCCGCTCACCCGCGTCGACGAGCTGGACATCCCGCTGCTGGTAGTGACCGGCGCGAACGATCCGCGCGTCCCCGCCTCGGAGGCCGACCAAATCGTCGAGGCGGTGCGGCGGCAAGGCGGCACGACATGGCACCTGGTCGGGCAGAACGAAGGCCACGGCTTCGCGCGCAAGGAGAACCAGGACTATCAGTTCTGGACCAGCCTGATGTTCTGGCAGCAGACCCTGCTGGGGCCGCAGCCGGAACGGGCGGCGCGGGGATTCTAGCGCGGCGGCTATTCCACCCGCCTCGCGATCCAGCCCTGCTCGGCGCCTTCGGGCGCGGCCGGGTCGGGCTCGATCGCCGCGGCGCCCACGAGGGCGTGGAAGGTGCGGCCGCCGGCTGCGAAGCGGAAGCGCGTGCCGCTGAGGCGCGCGCCTTCGACGGGAACGCCGCCGAGCGTGCCCGTCACGTCCTGGAAGCGCTGGTCGAGCTCGAGCGGTAGGACGGCGCCGTCGGCGAGGGTGAGGGACCAGGAGCCTCCCACCACCGCCGGCACGATCCAGAAGAAGAGGCGCGAGGCGTCGATCTCCGCCTCGGCGTCGGGGCGCCAGTCGCCCATGTCGAAATTGTGGCTGACGACGCGGGTTCCGGGCCGCAGCTCGGTGAGGATGCGTGGGCGCAGCCTGAGGTTGACCTCCGGCAGCAGGTACATGGTGATCACCGTCGCCTGGCGCAGCGGCGTCTCGAACAGGTCCTGCAGGCGGAAGCCCGCGCGAGTCTCGACTCCGGCAAAGCGCGCGGCGGTGGCGGCCTCCCGGATCCGTACCGGATCGATGTCGACGCCGAGCGCACGGGCGCCGCGCTGCGCGGCCGTGATCGCGATGCGTCCGTCGCCCGAGCCGAGATCGATCAGATAGTCGCCCGGCCCGACATCGGCCATGTCGAGCATCCGCTCGACCACCCGCATGGGCGTCGGCACGTAGGGGACGTCGAGCTCATCCTCCGGAATGGCGGCGGCGGGGGCGGTGAGGGCGAGCAGCAGCAGGGTCGCGAGAAGCAGGCGCATCGCGGCTGGATAGCGCAGCCGCGCGGCTTGCATAAGCTGCCGCGCGCCGCCATCTCGCCGGCCATGACGACGCCCCCGATGAAGGTCGCGATCATTCCGGTGACGCCGCTGCAGCAGAACAGCTGCCTCGTCTGGTGCACCCGGACCATGCGCGGCGCCTTCACCGATCCCGGCGGCGACCTCGACCCGCTGAAGGCCGCGGCGAAGGCGCAGGGCGTGACGATCGAGAAGATCCTGCTCACCCACGGCCACATAGACCATTGCGGATCGGCCAAGATCCTGGCCGACGAGCTCGGCGTCAAGATCGAGGGTCCGCACGAGGACGACCGCTTCTGGATCGCGCGGCTCGAGGACGACGGCCGCGCCTACGGCATCCCGGCGAGGACCTTCGAATCGGACCGCTGGCTCGAGGACGGCGACCGGGTCACCGTCGGCGAGCTCGCCCTCGACGTCTACCACTGCCCCGGCCATACGCCCGGCCACGTCGTCTTCCACCATCCGCCCTCCCGCTTCGCCATCGTCGGCGACGTGCTGTTCCAAGGCTCGATCGGGCGCACCGATTTTCCGATGGGCAATCATCAGGACCTGATCGAGGCGATCACGACCAAGCTGTGGCCGCTCGGCGACGACACCGCCTTCGTGCCCGGGCATGGGCCGATGAGCACCTTCGGGCGCGAGCGGCGCAGCAATCCGTTCGTCGCCGACCAGGTGCTGGCGCGGGCCTGAGCCGCTCAGAAGGGAGCTTCGGCGCGCTGCATCGGCGAGAGCTGGAGCCGCTCCGAAACCGTCGGGGCGGTGTAGGAGAGGTAGATCGCATAGCAGGCGAGACCAAGCAGGATCAGCCAGCTCGCCGCTGCGCCGCCCATGCGCAGGGCGTTCGGCGCCGGCCTGTCCATGCCGAGCGGGTGAAGGATCCGCGCGACCATGAACACGAACGCCACGCCCCAGAGCCACGTCGGGCTGCCTGCGCCGAGCTCGACCAAGGCAAGCAGGATGAGGAACGGCAGCATGTTCTCCGCGAAGTTCGCGTGGGCGCGCATGCGCGCTGCCACCGCTCTATTGCCTTCGTCGCCGATCAGCACATTGTGCGTGCGGCGCAAATGGCTGACGCGCAGGCTCAGCCAGATGTGGAGCAGCGCCGCGGCGGCGGCGATGGTCAGCGAGATCGGCAGGATCATCGTTTCTCCCCCGGCTGGCGACAAGCGTCGCACGGCGCGGGTAGTGTCTCAGTTTGAATTTTGACGGGCGCCGCCGCGCCTCCTATATGCTTAGCGGAAAGCAGGGAGGTGTCGCATGTATGGCGTCCGCGTCATGATAGACGGCCAAGTAGCCGATCTCGAAATATTCGAGGGGCTTCCAGCCGCTCGCGAGCGCTTCGAGCAGGGATGGTCCCAGGCATACGAGGGCTATTTCGACAGCATCGCCATATTCGACGTTCCGGACGCAACCGACGTTCGGGATGCAGCCGCTGCCATCCGGAGCGGCGACGATGACCGCATTATCCTTGTAGATCTGCGGGAATCCTTCGACACCGTCATCGAGAAGATCGCCAAGAAAATCGAGATCGAAATCTGATGCCTAAAGGTCCACGCGGAGAGAAGCGCCCCGCCGATGCTATCGGCCGCGCCGTGCTGATCGGGAAGATCGCGACCGGCGAGGTTGAGGACGAGCGGGACGAGGTGCGCAGCGCAGCCGCCGAGCTTGGCCGGCGCGGCGGGAAGGCGCGGGCGGAGAAGATGAGCCCGGAGCGGCGGGCGGAGATCGCGAGGAAGGCAGCCGCCAAGCGCTGGTCGCGGCCGGAATAATCCGAGTTATTTTTTTCGTTGCAAAATTAGCATGGCTGCGTATACTGCACCCGTCCGATTCTCGCGAGGGGGCAGGCAGTGCACGAAGAAGACCCGGAACAGCAGCGAGTGATGGCGCTGCTGGAGCCTTATTTCCATCGGATCCATCCCCGCTTCACCAAGGGCCTCGCCCTCTACAACGACGAATACCCGCCCAATGTCCGCGCTGAGCATGACGATCGCGCAGCGGCATCATCGGTCTGGTGCCACATTTGGCAGGACTTCCAGCGCGAGTTCCTGGACGAATCCGGCTTCCACTTTCTCGAGGTCCGCAACCTTCGCCTCCTGAACATCCGCGACGAGCTGGTAATCAGGGTGAAGAAGGTGGACGAGAACGGGCGCCACCGGAACTATCAGACCCGCCAGCAGGAGAATTTTTGACCGCAATGTGCCGCTGATAGGCTTGCCGCCGGCAGCGACACGCATCGTGATTGGCTATCAGCCCGACCCGGCGTTCTCCGAGGTCGAGCGCGTCACCGTTCGCCGGCCCCGCGGGCGCTGGGTGTCGCAGATAGTCGATATCGGCGAGGCTTACTCTTGGGTGGACATCACCCCCGCCGAACTTCCGTTCCGCCATCGGGAAGGCCGACGCGCAGCGGAGTAGAGATTATGACAGAGACATTTAACCGCGACATGCTTCAGCTGGCGCGGGCCGCGAGAGGACTCACGCAGGGTGGGCTTGCGGCGCGAGCCGGTGTTACTCAGGCGCTAATATCCAAGCTGGAGAACGGGCTGACGCTCGACCCGACCGGTGAAACAGTCGGTGAGATCGCGCGCGCCCTCAATTTCCCAGTCCGATTCTTTTATGCGCCCGAACGGCCGCACGGCCTGCCTCCGTTTCACTATCGGCGGCGGGCAAGCCTCGGCGCCCGCGCACTGGCGAAAATCGAGGCCGACATCAACATCCGTCGGATGCATTTGGCCCGGCTGCTTCGGTCATATGAGGTCGAGGCACATCGCGAATTTCCGATCATCGACCTTGAGCGTCACCAATGGTCGCCTCGCGATGCCGCACAGCATATCCGAGGCTATTGGTCGATTCCGCGCGGGCCGATTAATAACCTGACTCAGATCGTAGAAAACGTTGGCGCTATCATCGTTCAGATCGACTTTGGAACGCCGAAGCTCGACGCCCTGAGCTTCCGGCTTCCTGGTATGCCGCCTCTCATCTTCATGAATTCGACGGTGCCGGGCGACCGCTATCGCTTCACCCTCGCGCATGAGCTGGCGCATCTTATCCTGCATCATCATCCCGAGACGGACGAGGAAATGGAAAGTCAGGCCGACGAGTTTGCGGCCGAACTCTTGATGCCCGCGCGTGAGATCAAGCCGTACCTGGTCAGCCCATCACTCGGGAAGCTCGCCCGAGTGAAGCCATATTGGAAGGTGTCGATCAAGGCGCTGATCGTTCAGGCGCACCGGCTAAAGACGATCACCCCGAGCCAATACACCGGCTTGAACGTCAATTACAGCAAAGCCGGATATGCGCGCTTTGGTGAGCCCTTCCCGATAGCGATTGAGCGCCCGTCACGCCTCTCCGATGCCGTGCAGCACCATTTGAGAAGGCTTGGGTACAGCATCGGCGAGATCGCGGATTTGCTGATGATCCACCCGGAGGAATTCCAGGAGCTATACACCGAACAGCCGAGGCTCCGCCTTGTGAAGTGAAAATGAGTGCTTGACACTAAGCATAAAAGTTCATATCAAATGCATATGAACAAGCTCCCTCTCGCCAAGCGCGTCCAAATCCTCGCCATGCTGTGCGAGGGCTCCTCAATGCGGTCGATCAGCCGCGTAGCGGACGTGTCGACCAACACGGTCACGAAGCTGCTGATCGACGCTGGCGAGGCTTGCCTTGCTCTCCATGACGAGCTGGTCCGCGGCGTCGAGGCCAAGCGTGTCCAGTGCGACGAGATTTGGTCCTTCTGCTATGCCAAGCAGCGCAATGTCCCCGATGCTTCCGCGGCCCCCGAAGGCGCGGGCGACGTTTGGACCTGGACCGCCCTCGACGCTGACACGAAGCTTATGATCAGCTATTTCGTCGGCGACCGCTCCGGCGAGAGCGCCATGATCCTAGCCGACGATCTGCGCAGCCGCGTTTCCAGCGACCGCATCCAGCTCACGACGGATGCTCACGCTGCCTACCGCGACGCCATTGAGGGAGCGTTCGGCGCCGATGTCGATTATGCGACGCTAGAGAAAATCTACCGTACCGATCCCGCCGCCACCCGTGGTCGCTACAGCCCGCCCGTCTGCACCGGAGCCCGCACGAAGCGCATTGAGGGCCGCCCCGATCCGCGTCACGTCTCTACCTCGTATGTCGAGCGCGCCAACCTCTCGATCCGGATGCAGAACCGGCGCTTCACCCGCCTCACGAACGCATTCAGCAAAAAATTCCAGAACCACGTTCACGCGCTGGCGCTCTACTTCGCATTCTACAATTTCGCCCGCATCCATAAGACGCTGCGCGTCACTCCTGCCATGGCCGCCGGCATCACTGACCGGCTGTGGAGCATGGAAGATATCGTCGCGCGGATTGATGCCATGGCACCGGCGCCGAAGCCGCGCGGGCCTTACAAACGGCGGCTGGTCGGCTGAATGATCGGTGTTGCCTGTAACACATTTCGGCGTTGACGGCTTGGTCACATTCCCCATATAGGGATCACGACATCTTGACGCCTCACGAGAGAGGCGACAATCCTGAGGCCCCGCCGCAGCAATGTGGCGGGGCCTTCTCGTTAGGGGTTGTCATGAAAACCGTTTTGCTCGTCGATGGCGGCTATCTCCGAGCGAGCTCCAAGGGATCGAAACAAACCTACGACAACTCGTTCATCGAGCGATTCTGTCACACATGCTTCGTTGCCGACGAGTACCTTCTGCGAATTTTTTATTACGATGCTCCTCAATTTCGCGGCAGAGTGACGCTGCCGGTCTCTGGCGAAGAGACAACGTTTCAAGCTAGCGACAAGTGGCTTCTACATCTCGGCAAACTAGAGCGATTCGCAGTCCGCGTCGGCACGCTCGGCTTTCGCGGTTGGCGGCCGCGGGCTCTTCCCATTGGCGGCGCTGCTTTAAAGGATACGGACTTCGAGCCGATTTTCGAGCAGAAGGGCGTAGATATGAGGATCGGCCTCGATATTGCTACCTTCTCGGACCGTAGGACGGTGGATCGTGTTCTCCTCGTTTCAGGCGATACGGATATGATCCCGGCGATGAAGCACGCGCGGAAGGCTGGACTGGAGGTTGGCCTAATCCAGCTGCCGGCACCTACGTACCCACTTCACAATACGTTGAAGGCGCATTCCGATTTCGTTCGGTATGTAGGGTGGCCGGACGCAGCCTAAATTCAAACTGAGACACTACCACGGCGCGGCGGCGCTTGCAACAGCGGCCGAATCCGCTATACGCGGGCGCGCTCAGCAGCGAGCCCTCCGGCCGCCGCGGCCCGCGGCCGATCCGCCGTTGACCATCGGCACCGCGCTCGCCGGATCATGAACTCTAATTGGAACAGGTGCCAGGATGGCCGTCCCGAAGAGAAAAACCACGCCCTCGAAACGGAACATGCGGCGCAGCCACCATGCGCTGAAGCCCGTCAATTACCAGGAATGCCCGAATTGCGGCGAGCTGCGGCTGCCGCACAATCTCTGCGCCGCCTGCGGCCATTATAACGGGCGTGAAATCCTTCCGGTGGAGGCGTAAGGAAGACGCCGGCGCCTAGGCAGGAGACGACATCGGTGGGCACCGCGCCGCGGATCGCAATCGACGCGATGGGTGGCGACGACGGCCCGGCGGTGATGGTCGCGGGCGCCGCGCGCGCGCATCGGCGGCGGTCCGATCTGCGGTTCCTGCTGTTCGGCGACGAGCCCGCGGTCGCCGCAGAGTTGGGGCGGCACCCTGAGCTGTCGCAGGCCTGCGAGATCGTCCACTGCGAGGACGTGATATCCGCCGACGACAAGCCGAGCCAGGCGATTCGGCGGGCGAAGACCACGTCGATGGGCAAGGCCATTGCGGCTGTGAAGGTGGGGGACGCGCAGGCAGCGGTTTCGGCCGGCAATACCGGCGCGATGATGGCGATGGCCAAGCTCGCGCTGCGGACCATGCCGGGCATCGACCGGCCGGCGCTCGCGGCGCTGCTCCCGACGCTCGGCGAGAACGACCTGGTCATGCTCGACCTCGGCGCGAACACCGAATGCGACGCGCGGAACCTCGTCCAGTTCGCGGTGATGGGTGCCGCTTATGCGCGGGTGGTGCTAGATCTCGAATGCCCACGCGTGCAGCTGCTCAACATCGGCACCGAGGAGCTCAAAGGGACCGACGAGCTCAAGGAAGCGGCCGCCGTGCTTCGCGCCGCCAACATCCCGGGCATGCGCTTCGAAGGCTTCATCGAGGGCGACAAGATCTCGCGCGGGCATGTCGACGTCGTCGTCACCGACGGCTTCTCGGGGAACATAGCCCTGAAGTCGCTGGAAGGCACCGCCCGCTTCGTCGTCGACCTGCTGCGCCGCGCCTTCACCAGCTCGCTCCGGTCCAAGTTCGGTTTCCTGATCTCGCGCCCGGCCACCGAGCTGCTGCGCCACCACCTCGACCCGAACAACCATAATGGCGCGGTCTTCCTCGGGCTCAACGGTCTGGTCGTGAAGAGCCACGGCGGGGCGACCGACAAGGGAGTCGCCAATGCCATCCGCGTGGCGGCGCGGATGGTGCGCGAGGACCTCACCCGCAAGATTGCCGTCGACCTCGAGACCATCGCCGCGCAGCCCGCCACGGTGGCGGCGAAGTGACGCGCCGATCGGTGATCCTCAGCACCGGCTCGGCGCTGCCGCCGAGGCGGGTGACGAACGCCGAGCTCGCCGAAAGGGTCGAGACCACGCACGAGTGGATCGTCGAGCGCACCGGCATCGAGGCGCGCCACATCGCCGCCGACGGCGAGACCACCGCGACGCTCGCAACCGAAGCGGCGAATAAGGCGCTCGACGCGGCGGGCGTGCCGGCGGAGAAGGTGGGGCTGATCGTGCTTGCGACCGCGACGCCGGACCAGACCTTCCCGGCGAGCGCGACGCGCGTCCAGACCGCGCTCGGCATCGACGATTGCATCGCCTTCGACGTCGCCGCGGTGTGCACGGGCTTTCTCTACGCCCTCTCCGTCGCCGACAATATGGTGAAGGGGGGTATGGCTGATCATGCTCTAGTTATCGGATCGGAGACGTTCAGCCGAATCCTCGATTGGGAGGACCGCGCGACCTGCGTGCTGTTCGGCGACGGCGCCGGCGCAATCTTGCTCGAGGCGCAGGACGCCGACGACCGCGGGGTTCTGGCGACCCGCCTCCACGCCGACGGCCGCCACAACGACCTGCTCTACGTCGACGGCGGCGTCTCGACGACCGGCACCGTCGGCAAGCTGAGGATGAAGGGGAAGGAGGTCTTCCGCCACGCCGTGGTCAACCTCGCCGACGTGCTCAACGAGACGCTGGCGGCGGCCGGCCACAGCGTCGAGGAGATCGACTGGGTGGTGCCCCACCAGGCGAACAAGCGGATCCTCGATGCGACGGCCAAGAAGCTCGGGCTCGATCCCGGCCGAGTGATCGTCACGGTGGACCAGCACGCCAACACGTCCGCCGCCTCGGTCCCGCTCGCGCTCGACACCGCGGTCCGCGACGGGCGCATCAAGCGCGGCGATCTCCTCGTCCTGGAGGCGATGGGCGGCGGCTTTACCTGGGGAGCGGCGGTGGTCCGCTACTGAACTCGGCTCGGCGCATTGGCCGATTGCACTGCAACTCAAGCTAGACTAAAGCTTTTTCGGCTTGTCGGGGGGAAGGGAGATCGATGGCAGACGCAGGGACGATCAGGAGGCCCAAGGCTGGAACTTTGACCCGGGCCGACCTCGCCGACATCGTGCACCAGGAGATCGGGCTTTCGCGCGCGGAGTCGGCGAACATCGTCGAGCGGATTCTCCACCATATGTGCCACGCCCTTTCCGAAGGGCAGAACGTGAAGATCTCCGGCTTCGGCAGCTTCATCCTGCGCGACAAGGGCGAGCGGATCGGGCGCAATCCGAAGACCGGCGTCGAAGTGCCGATCGCGCCGCGGCGCGTGCTCACCTTCCGCGCCAGCCAGATCATGCGCGAGCGGATCGCGGGCGCCGACTAGGGCGCCGCCGGTGTCGGCCGAGGCCAGAGGCAAGAGCGACGAGGCTTTCCGCACCATCGGCGAACTCGCCAGCGAGCTGGGGGTGCCCCAGCACATCCTTCGCTACTGGGAGACACGGTTCCCGCAGCTGAGGCCGCTGCAGCGCGCCGGCAACCGGCGCTACTACCGCCCCGCCGACGTCGCGCTGGCGCGGCGCATCCACCGCCTGCTCAACGAGCAAGGCTATACGATTCGCGGCGTCCAGCAGCTGCTCGCCTCGAGTCGCGGCGGGGATGAGGCCGCGCCCGCGCCCGCCGCCGCGCCGCAGGAGCGCAGCGCGTTCCCAGTGGAGGACTTGAAGGCGATCCGCCGCACGCTCGCCGAGGCGCTGGAAGACTCGCGCGTCTAGCTTCGTCGGCGAGACCTCAAGCGAAGCTGTCCTCGTCCGGCCCCAGCTCCGGATCGAGGTCGCGGGGACGGATGAACCGCTCGATCCGGCCGATCCGGGGCTCGACGTCGCCCCAGCGCTCGACCGGCAGGCCGATCTCGGCGAGGGTGCCGGTGGGATATTTGATCGCCAGCTCGTCGCGCAGCGCGTCGCCTTCGTCCCGGGTCAGCATGATCGCCAGCATCTCCATGCCCGGGTTGTGGCCGACGAGCAGCAGCCGACCCACCTCCTCGTCCGTCTCCCGGACCAGGTCGAGCAGCGTCTCCGGCGACGCGAGATAGACGCGCCGGTCCTGCTCGGGGAGCAGCGGAGCCCCGTATCCCGCCGCGACCTCCGCCAGGGTTTCGAGGACGCGGCGCGCCGGCGAGGCGATCACCCGGTCGAACGCGAGGCCCTGGGCCCGCATCTCGCGCCCGACGGCGTGGGCCGCCTTGCGGCCGCGGCGATTGAGCGGCCGATCGAGGTCGCGCGCGACCGGATCGTCCCAGGTCGACTTGGCGTGCCGCAGCAGGGTCAGGGTCTTCATCGCGCCTCGTCGGCCAGACTGTCGCTCATCGGCTGATGCCGCAACGCGGGGGCGGTTGAAAAGCGGGCGCGCACCCGCTCGACCGCCTCAGCGAGCGGCAACCTGCGGATCGGGACTCCGGGCGGGAAGCCGGTCAGCAGCCGCGTGGGCGTTGCGGCCGAAAGGAGCACAAACGCACCGCGGTCGTCGGCTTTCCGGATCAGCCGCCCGAAGGCCTGGGCGAGGCGGCCGCGCACCACCCGCTCGTCGTAGGCCGAGCCGCCGCCGGCGGCGCGGCGGGCGGCGTGGAGCACCGTGGGCCTCGGCCACGGCACCCCCTCCATCACCACCAGCCGCAGCGAATCGCCCGGCACGTCGACGCCGTCCCGCAGGGCGTCGGTGCCGAGCAGCGAAGCGCGCGGATCGTCCCGAAAGATGTCGACCAGCGTGCCGGTGTCGATCGGGTCGACGTGCTGGGCGTAGAGCGGCAGCCCGGCGCGGGCGAGCCTGTCGGCGACTCGGGCATGGACCGCCTTGAGACGCTGGATTGCGGTAAACAAGCCGAGCGTACCCCCCTCGGCCGCCTCGATCAGTCGAGCATAGGCCCCGGCGAGGGCGGGTAGGTCCCCCTTCTTCACATCGGTGACGACCAGCACCTCGCTCTGCTCGGCATAGGCGAAGGGGCTTGGAGCGGCGAAGCGGGTGGGGGGGCGGCCGAGGTGGGAGGCGCCGGTCCGCGCGTCCGCCGCCTCCCACTCGCCGCCGCCGCGCAACGTCGCCGATGTGATCACCAGGCCGTGCGCCGGCTTCAGCACCGTCTCCGCGAGCGGCCGGGTCGGGTCGAGCCATCGCCGGTGGAGGCCGACGTCAAACTCCCGTCCGTCGACGCGCTCGACCGCCAGCCAGTCGACGAAATCGGGATCCGCCGGCCCGCCGACCCGCGCCGCCAGCGCGATCCACGCCTGGAGCGCCTGCGCGCGCCAGGAAAGCCCGCCCAGCGCGCCCTCCACCCGCGCCCTCGCCTGAGCGTCGAGCCAGTCGGGCGCGTCCTCGACCACTGCCTCGAGCCTCTTGCCGAGCGCGATCAGCGGCCGGTGAAGCAGCTCGAGCGCCTCGACGGCGGGCGCGGCCGTCTCGACCAGCTGCGGATCGAGCTCGGCCATCTCGGTTTCGAGGCCGTAGCCGGCGTCCTGGGCGGTCGCCCGCGCGTAGACGGTCGCGCGAACCGCGCCGAGCAGCTTCTCGAGCGGCCCGAATGGGGTGCCCTCGGCCAGGCGCTGCAGCCAGCCGTCCGCCGGCAGCGCACGCGCCATCGCGACAGCCGCCTCGAGCGCCGCCGCCCCCGCCTCGTCGTAGGAGCCGACGTCCATCAGCCGGGCGGCCAGGCCGCGCCGTCGGCCGCGCGACCTTGCCTCCGGTCCCACGATCCAGCGCCTGAGCTCGATCAGCTCCTGCCCCGTGAGCGCGGCGGCGAAGGTCGAATCGGCCGCCTCGAACAGGTGGTGGCCCTCGTCGAAGACGATTCGGGCCGGCGGCTCGCCGCCGTGGCGGCCGCGCGCGGCGTTCACCATCACCAGCGCATGGTTGGCGACGACCAGGTCCGCGTGCTTGCTCGCCTGCGCCGCGCGCTCGATGAAGCATTTCCGATGGTGCGGGCATCCCGCATAGACGCACTCGCCGCGGCGATCGGTGAGCGCGGCGGCACCCGCGCGGCGGAACAGGCTGGGGAGCCACCCGGGCAGGTCGCCGCCCACCATGTCGCCGTCGCGCGTATAGGCGGCCCAGCGGGCGACGAGCTGGGCGAGCACGGCGGCGCGGCCGGAGAAGCCGCCCTGGAGGGCGTCCTCCAGGTTGAGCAGGCACAGATAGTTCTCGCGGCCCTTGCGGATCACCACCTTCGCCTTGCGCTCTTCGGCATCCGGAAACAGGCGGCCGCTCTCGCGGTCGAGCTGGCGCTGCAGCGCCTTGGTATAGGTGGAGAGCCAGACGGCACCGCCGGCGCTTGCGGCCCACAGCGAGGCGGGGGCAAGATAGCCGAGCGTCTTGCCGATGCCGGTCCCGGCCTCGGCGAGGACGAGGTTCGGCAGCCCCTCAGCCGGCCGCGGCGCGAACGCCTCGACGACCGCGCCGCAATAGTCGCGCTGGCCCTGCCGCGCTTCGGCGTGGGGGCCGACGAGCAGGGCGAGGCGCTCGATTGCCTCGGGCTGGCCGACACGCACCGGCCTCGGTTGCGTGCGCGGCGGCCTTTCCTGCCACTCCGGCAGTCGCGAGAAGAGCCAGGGCTCGTCGCGATCCGGCCGGCGCAGCCGCTGCCCGACCGCCGGCGACCAGGGCCAGCGCAGCCGGTGCAGCGCCTGCGCTGAGGCCCAGGCGCCCTGCCGCTCCGGCCAGTCGCGCTCGAGCGTCGCGAGCAGGGCCGCCGCCGCCTCGCGAAGGAAGGCCGCCGCCTCGGCATCGCTCGGAGGCGGCTGCAGTCCCAGCGCGTTGGCGATCCCCTTCGGCGTCGGCACCGCGAACCGGGCCGGGCGAACGAAGGCGAACAGCTCGAGCAGGTCGAGGCCCGACAAATCGGGATAGCCGAGGCGGCTGCCGACGAGCGGCGCGTTGAGCAGGATCGTCGGCGTCTCGGCGGCCCGCGCAATCGCCGCCCCCCTCCCGATCGCCTCCACCCGCCCGTCCTGGTGCGCGATACAGATGCCCGCATGGGTTGCGTGCAGCGCGGGATAGGGCAATGAGGCCGCCATCCCCCTTGCATGGACCGGGCGGAACGAAAGGACAACAGTGTCGGTCTCACCCGAGCTCCGCGACGCCGCCGGGGTATCCAAGGCCTGGCCCTACCAGGAGGCGCGCAAGCTCCTGAAGCGCTACCCAGACGGCCCGCCCGAGCGGGGGATCCTGTTCGAGACCGGCTATGGCCCGTCCGGGCTGCCGCATCTCGGCACCTTTCAGGAGGTGGCGCGCACGTCCATGGTGCGCCACGCCCTCTTCGAGCTCGCAGACTGGCCGAGCCGGCTCATCGCTTTCTCCGACGACATGGACGGCATGCGCAAGGTCCCGCCCGGCGTGCCGCACCAGGACATGATGCACGAGCATCTCGACCAGCCTCTGGCGGCGGTGCCGGATCCGTTCGGCTGCGGCCACAAGAGCTATGCCGACCACAATAATGCGCTGCTCCGCCAGTTCCTCGACCGCTTCGGCTTCGATTATGAGTTCCTCGCCTCGTCCGACTGCTACCGCTCCGGCCGGTTCGACGCGGCGCTGAAGCAGGTGCTGCGCTGCTACGATCAGATCATGGCCGTGATGCTGCCGACGCTGCGCGAGGAGCGCCGCCGAACCTATTCGCCGGTGCTGCCGATCAGCCCGAGGAGCGGCAAGGTGCTCCAGGGGCCGGTCGAGGTGCTCGATCCGAACGCCGGCCTCATCGCCTTCGAGGACGAGGGCGAGCGGATCGAGCAGTCGATCCTCTCGGGCGGCGCCAAGCTCCAGTGGAAGGTCGACTGGGCGATGCGCTGGTTCGCCCTCGGCGTCGACTATGAAATGTCGGGCAAGGACCTGATCGATTCGGTGACGCAGAGCTCCAAGATCGCCCGCATCCTGGGGGCCCGGCCGCCGGAGGGCTTCACCTATGAGATGTTCCTCGACGAGAATGGCGAGAAGATCTCGAAGACCAAGGGCAACGGCGTCACCATCGAGGAATGGCTGACCTACGCGCCCGAGGAGAGCCTCGCCTTCTACATCTACCGCGATCCGAAGAAGGCCAAGCAGCTGAGCTTCTCGGTCATCCCGCGCGCGGTCGACGAATATTATCAGGTCCTCGCCGCCTATCCCGACCAGCCGCTCGATAAGAAGCTCGGCAATCCAGTCCACCACGTTCACGCCGGCAAGGTGCCCGAGGCGCGGATGCCGCTGAGCTTTTCGCTGCTCCTCAACCTCGTCGCCGTCGCCTCGACCGACGACAAGGAGCTGCTGTGGGGCTTCGTCCGCCGCTATGCGCCCGAAGCCTCGCCCGAGACCCATCCCGAGCTCGATTGCCTGATCGGCTACGCCCTCGCCTATTTCCGCGACTTCATCGCCGCTTCGCTGAGGAAGCGCCCGCCCGACGAGAAGGAAGCGGCGGCGCTGCGGGAGCTCAATTCACGGCTGGCACGGCTGCCGGACGAGGCGGACGCAGAGGCGATCCAGACGGAAGTCTACGAAGTCGGCAAGGCCGCCGGGTTCGACAACCTGCGCGACTGGTTTCGCGCTCTTTACGAGACTTTGCTCGGCGCCAGCCAAGGGCCGCGGATGGGCAGCTTCATCGCCCTCTACGGCATTGACAACAGCCGCCGCCTCATCGCCGAGGCCCTCGCCGCCGGCGACGGGGGCTGATCGCCGGCCGCCGCGCCTTGCGCAACCTCTGGCGCGGCGGGGCGTTTCGCGAACCGGTCCTCCCTTTCGGACCGGTGTAGATG
>JALYHK010000001.1:15385-38804 GCA_030776605.1 Pseudomonadota bacterium | reverse complement strand
CTCGCGAACAGGTCCGGCCGCGCCTCGATCTGACCGCCGAGCCGCCGCAGCAGCGCCGCCCGGCCTTCGAGGCCGAGCAGCGGATTGCCCTCCCGGGCTTGGAAGCCGCGCGCGAGTCGCTCCGCGTCCACTCCGGTGAGGTCGCCGAGCTCGCTCGCCTCGACCAGGCGCTGGGTCGCCACCGCCAGCCCCTCGGAGCGGGCGAAGGTCTCGCCGGTCACCGGATCGGCGTAGCGCCACTCCGCCCCCGCGCCGGCGTCGAGCAGCACGGAGAGGATGACGAGGTCGGATGCCGCCCGCGCGCGCTCTGCCCGATCCCCATCCGGCAGCCGCGGCGCCCCGGCGACGAAATGCCGCCAGCGCGCGTGGAACGGTATGTCGAGATTGGGATAGCGCTCCCGCGTCACCGCTGCCGTCAGCTCGGCCGCCTCCCCGAGACGCTCGGGATCGACGATCCAGCCCTCGATGCGCCCATCCGTCGCCAGCTCCAGCATCTCGTCCGCGCGCTCGCGCACGGCCGCCGCGCGCAGCAGGCCGCACACCGCCTCGCCCGCTTCGTCCGCCCGCTTCAGAATTTGCCGAGATCCCGGCCGACGACGCCTCGCAGCTGCTCGGCGCTCGGCGCCCCCGCCGGCGTGTAATAGCCAGCGGCCTTCTTGGCCTCCATCTCGACGCTGGCATCGGGCGGGATGAGGCCATCGGGGATCGGCACGCGCTCGCCTATCTCGATGCCGGCGGCGGCGAGCGCCTCATATTTCATGTTGGACATCGAGACGAAGCGGTCGATCCGCCGCACGCCCAGCCAATGGATCACGTCCGGCATGAGCTGCTGGAAGCGCGCGTCCTGAACGCCCGCGACGCATTCCGTGCGCTCGAAATAGGTCGCGGCCTGGTCGCCGCCGGGCTGCCGCTTCCTCGCATTGTAGACGAGGAATTTGGTGACCTCGCCGAGTGCGCGCCCCTCCTTGCGGTTGTAAACGATAAGCCCCGCCCCGCCGGCCTGCGCCTGGCGCGTCGCCTCCTCGATGCCGTGGGTCAGATAGGGGCGGCAGGTGCAGATGTCGGAGCCGAACACGTCCGATCCGTTGCATTCGTCATGGACTCTGCAGGTGAGGGTCCTGGCCTCGTCGCCGAGGAAGGCCGGATCGCCGAAGATGTAGAGGGTCATGCCGCCGATCGGCGGCAGGAACACGCTGAGATCGGGCCGCGTGACGAGCTCGGGGTACATGCCGCCGGTCTGCTCGAACAGGCAGCGCCGCAGGCTCGCTTCGGGAACTCCGAAGCGCTCGGCGACCCCCGGCAGCCACCAGACCGGATCGACCGCGATCTTGGTGACCGAGATGTCGCCGGCCTCGTGGACGATCTCGCCGTCCACCGCTAGCCGGCCGGCGGCAAGCGCCTCCTTGATCTCGTGCAGCGTCAGCCGCGCCCTGGTCACCGCGATGGTCGGCCTGACGTCGACGCCGGCGGCGATCAGATCGCCGAAGTCCTGCGCGACCCTGTGGCCCCAGGGGTCCAGCGAGACGATCTTGCCCGGTTCGCTCCACTGCCGGTGCGGCCCGATCTCGCACACCGGCGCCGTGTCCTGCAGGTCCGGCCGCGCCTGCGGGTCCATCGCCCCCGCCGAGATCGCCAGAGCGCGGTAGACCGAATAGGAGCCGCCGTGCGCGCCGATCGCATTGCGGTCGGATCGGGCGTTCACCGTCGCGACCACCGGGCCCCGCTCGCGCGCAGTCGCCGCACCCCAGTTCAGCGGGAAGCGCGCCGGCCCGCGCGAGCCCGGATGCGAGGTCAGCCGGATATGGCCGTTCCCACCGTCCGACGCGCCGTTCATCGCCCTTCCCCCTCGCCTGCCGGTCCTTGCCGCAGGCTCGCGGCAAGCTACGCCAGCCGGGGCGGACTGGCTAGGGGCCGAATTGACGCGGCAAGGCCGGCTACACGCCGTGATAGGCGCGGTACCAGTCGACGAACTTCGGGATTCCCTCGTCGATCGGCGTGGTCGGCTCGAAGCCCAGGTCGCGGCGGATCGCGCTGATGTCGGCATAGGTGTCGCGCACGTCACCGGGCTGCATCGGCAGCAGCTGGCGCTTGGCCGGCCTCCCGCATGCCTGCTCGATCAGGCCGATCATGCGGGTGAGCTCCTCGGAGCGGTTGTTGCCGATATTGTAGAGCCGGTGCGGCGCCTTGCTGCCGCCCGCTTTCTCGGCGCCGTCGTCGGGCGGCGGATTGTCGAGGCAGGCGACGACGCCGGAGACGATGTCGTCGATATAGGTGAAGTCGCGGCGCATATTGCCTTCTCCGAACACCTCGATCGGCCGGCCTTCGAAGATCGCCTTGGTGAAGATCCACATCGCCATGTCGGGCCGACCCCAGGGCCCGTAGACGGTGAAGAAGCGCAGGCCGGTCTGCGGCAGCCGGTAGAGATGGGCGTAGGTCTCGCTCATCAGCTCGTCGGCCTTCTTAGTCGCCGCGTAGAGCGAGAGCGGGTGGTCGACGCGGTCCTCGACGCGGAACGGCAGGCTCTCGTTGCCGCCGTAGACCGAGGAAGAGGAGGCGTAGACGAGGTGCGCGCTCTCCCGGCGGCGGGCGAGCTCGAGCAGGTTGATGTGGCCGACGAGGTTCGACTGGACGTAGGCGTGCGGGTTCTCGATCGAATAGCGCACCCCCGCCTGGGCGCCCAGGTGGACGATATTGTCGAAACCCCGCCGCTCAAGCGCCCCCCTCAGCGCCTCGTTGTCAGCGAAATCGACTTCCACGAAGCTAAAGCTGTTGTGGTGGTCGGCGGAAAGGCTGGCGAGCCGGTCGCGCTTCAGCTTGACGCTGTAATAGTCGTTGACGTTGTCGATGCCGACGACCTGCTCGCCGCGCGCGAGCAGCCGCCGCGCGACGTGAAAGCCGATGAAGCCGGCGACGCCGGTGACCAATACTGCCATTGCTGTGAACGCCCTTTTTCGAAGCCCGCCCGGGTTGCGGCGCGAGCCTTTAGGATGGAGGCGGGGCGATGTGAAGGGCCGCCCGGTCAGGCGGCGACGGGCTGGCCGCGGGCCTCGAGGAACCAGCGCTTGCGGCCTTCGAGCCCCAGCGCGGTCAGCACTCCGGTGCGATAGGCGCCGGTGTCGAGCGCGATGCGGTTCGAATGCTCCTCGGGCGCGTCGACGATGGTGTGCCCGTGGACGACCACGACGCCGTGATCGCTGCGGTCGTCGAGGAAGCCTTCGCGAATCCAGCGCAGGTCGTGGCTCGACTGGTCGGCGAGCTCGACGCCGGGCCGGATGCCGGCGTGGACGAACAGATAGTCGCCGAAGCGGAAGCTGTCGGCCATCTCCTCCAGGAATCGCTTGTGCGCCTCCGGCACGGCGGCGATCAGCCGCTCCATCACCGCTGCCGGCGTGGCGTTGAGCGTCCAGCCCTGGCTCAGGCCGTAGCTCTCCACGCATTCGTATCCGCCGTAGCTCAGCCAGTGGGAGACCAGCTCCTCCTTGCCTTCCAGGACGCCGAGGAAGAATTCCTCGTGATTGCCCTTGAGATAGACGGGGCGCGCGAAGCGCGGCGGGTGCCGCAGGAAGTGATCGATGACGCCGCGCGAGTCGGGGCCGCGGTCGACGAGGTCGCCGAGCAGCACGAGCCAGGTCTTGGCGGGGGGGCGGCGGGCGTTGTCGGCCTCGATCCGCTCAAGCAGCTCTCGAAGGAGGTCGAGGCGGCCGTGGACGTCGCCGATGGCATAGGCGCGGGACCCGGCCGGGCCGCTCGGCGCGGCTCGCGCCGATTTGAACGTGAGCAGACGGTTCAGCACGTTGCTCGCTCTTTTGACCTGTGCATTGGCGCGATATTTGTGCGTGCGGCGAACTTGCAAGAGCCGCTGGACCAAACGGCTGAGCCGTGGCAGAGGGCGCGGCGAAGGCCAATTCAGCCGCCGTCAATCGGGCCGCCGGCAGACGCTGCGCCGAGGCAGATTGAAAAAGCGTGCAAACAAAGGCGTTTGACCGGCTGCCTCGATGATGTAGACGGGTCGTTCGCCGATTTTTTGGGAAGCTACAGGATGCAGCCGATTCATCATGGCCGGGATTCGCGTAGATCGCGCAGGGTCGTCATCACCGCTGTCGCCTTCGCGCTCGGACTTTCCGCCTGCGCATCGCGGCCGGGCAACGTTGCCTATGATCCGGAGGGTTTCGGCCCGCCGGACGTCGAGAGCGTCGAAATCGCGCAGGGCCCGCAACGCATCGGCCCGCTCGACAAGGTGCGGGTCAATGTTTTCCAGGTCGAGGAGCTGTCGGGCGAGTTCGAGGTAGACGCCGCCGGGCGCATCGCCTTCCCGCTGATCGGCCTCATCGAGGCGCAGGGCCGCACTGCGCCGGAGCTCGCCCAGCATATCGCCGATCGACTCGGGGAACGCTACCTGCGATCACCGAACGTACAGGTTGCCATTACAGAAGCGGTTCAGCAGACGATCACGGTCGACGGCTCCGTCAATCAGCCGGGAGTGGTGCCAGTGCGGGGCGCGATTACGTTAATGCGCGCCGTGGCTCTCGCCCGCGGCACGACACAAGATGCGAACCCGGGCCGTGTCATCGTATTTCGCACCATCAACGGCCAGCGTATGGCTGCGGCGTTCGATCTCCGTGCAATCCGCCGAGCCGAGGCCGAGGACCCGCTCATCTACGGCAACGACATTATTGTCGTCGACGGCTCTCGTGGTCGCGCGCTTTTCAGGGATATTCTTGCAAGTGTGCCAATTCTGGGAATATTCCGCCCCTTTTGAGCTATTCCGCCCCTTTTGAGCATTGACGTTTTAAGGACTATAGGAAAAATGAACGATCAGAGCGGGACCTTCCCCAATCAGGGCGCCATGCTCCCGTTCTCTCACAACGCGGGGCTTCCCGCTCACACTGGGCTTCGCGAAGTCATTACCGCTGCCCAACGTGAAGAGCGCCGGAATTTTTCCCTGAGTGAGGTGTGGCGCGTTATTGCCAAATGGTGGTGGCTGATCGCCGCCATCATTGTAGCCTGTCTTGTTGCAGCAGTGATCTTGTCACTGCTCGTCCAGCCTGAATTTCGCGCCAAGGCGGTGCTAGAGATCAACCGTGAAGGGGTCCAGGTCGTTCAGATGGGCGAGCTTCAGCCGGTGCAGGTGCCGGACCGGGAGTTCGTAACGACACAGGCTGGCCTGCTCCGCAGTCGCGCCTTGGCCGAGCGTGTCGCGCGAAGCCTGAATCTCGGCAATGATCCCAATTTCGTGGACCCCGCTCTGGACCGCGCCGACCGGGACGCCGTCGCCGCCTCGCGCCTTCAGAGCAGCGTCACGGTCGAACCGGTGCGCGACAGCCGCTTAATCGAGCTCTATGTAGAGAGCACCGATCCGGCGCTCGCCGCACGAATCGCCAACGCCTATGCTGATAATTTCATCCGCTCGAATCTCGAGCGACGGTTCGAAGCGACCTCCTACGCGCGCAACTTCCTCGAGCAGCGGCTCGGCACGGTGAAGGCGAGGCTTGAGGAGACTGAGCGCCAGCTCGTCGCGTATGCCCAGCAGCAGGGGATCATCACACTGAACGTCGATAGCGGCTCGGGCGAAGGTGGCCGCGCCGAGCAGCCGCTCGATGCAGCCTCGCTTATAGCACTCAACCAGGCGCTCCAGCAGGCGCGTAGCGAGCGTATCGCCGCTGAGCAGCGCTTCCGCCAGGCACAGGGCAACCGCTCTACGACCGAGGCGCTCGCCAGCCAGACGATCCAGACGCTGACGTCGCAGCGCGCCCAGCTGCAGGCGGAGTATCAGGAGAAGCTCGGCATCTATCAGCCCGACTATCCGCAGATGGCGCAGCTCCGCGCGCGCATCCAGGCGCTCGACAACGCGATCGCCCAGGAGGGCCGCAATGTCTCCAGCTCACTGCGCTCGGAGTATTCGGCCGCGGTGGCGCGCGAGAACGAGCTCCAGGCGCAGGTCAATCGGCTCAAATCGGGGCTGTTGGACCTGCGCGAGCGCAGCATCCAGTACACCATCCTCCAGCGCGAGGTGGACACCAACCGCTCCCTCTACGATGCGCTGCTCCAGCGGTATAAGGAGGTTGGCGTTGCTGGCGGCATCGGCACCAACGTCGTCTCGGTCGCGGACCGGGCGCAGGTACCAGGGGCGCCGTTCAAGCCCAATCTGCCTCTCAACGTCGCGCTCGGCCTCATGGCGGGCCTGTTCCTCGGCTTCGGCTCCGCCTTCGCGCTTGAGTGGATGGACGACACGATCAAGACCCCCGACGATCTTGCCGCAAAGCTGGGCATCGCCTCGCTCGGCGTCATCCCGGCGGCGCCGAAGGGCGGGGCGGTCCAGGAGCATCTTGCTGATCCGAGGTCGCAGGTCTCGGAAGCCTATCAGTCGGTGCGGACATCGCTGCAGTTCGCCACCGACCATGGCGTGCCCAAATCGCTGCTCATCACCAGCACGCGCGCTGCGGAAGGCAAGTCGAGCTCGGCGCTCGCGCTCGCCCACACGCTGGCGAGCCTCGGCTCGACCGTGCTGCTCGTCGACGCGGACCTCCGCAAGCCGACCTTCCGCAGTCCCTCGGGACGCCAGGAGGGATTGTCGAGCCTGCTCGCCGGCGGCGACAACGTACAGGAGTGCATCCATCGGACCGACCAGCCGAATCTGTTCCTGCTGCCGAGCGGCCAGATCCCACCAAACCCGGCCGAGCTGCTCGCCTCGAACCGGCTGGGCGCCGTGATCGAGCAGTGCGTGGGGATGTTCGACCATGTCCTCGTTGACGCGCCGCCGGTGCTCGGCCTCGCCGACGCGCCGCTGCTCGCCTCACAGTGCGAGGGCACGCTGATGATCATAGAGGCGGGCGCGATCCGCCGTGCCGCGGCGGTCAACGCCCTGAACCGGCTCAAGGCTGCCGACGCTAACATCCTGGGCGGCGTAATGACCAAGTTCAGCGCAACGAAGCAGGGCTACGGCTACGGCTACGGCTACGGCTACGGCGATGACCGCTACGCTTATCGTCAGGGCGAGGCACCGAAGAACCAGATTGATCTCCTGAAGAGCGCGTGAGCCTTCGCCATAGAATCAGCACGGGTCGCCCGCTCGGGGTGACGATCTCAGCCGTAGTCGCGTCTGTTGCGGCGCCGGTGGCGATATATATGGTCGTCCGAACGGCGGCCATGGCTGTCAATCCCCCGACCGCCGCGTTGCTCCCGCCAAGCGATCCTGCGGCTCTACTTCCCCACCTCCTGCGCACGGCCGCTGATCCGCGTGCTGTAGTGTCGCCCGAAATGCTAGAACTCGCTCGAATGGGAGCCGCTTCCTCTCCGCTGGCCTTTGAACCTTTTTTTGTCCACGCCAGACGTGAGGAGCAGGAAGGCCGCCTCGACCGAGCAATAAAGCTAATGGAGGAGGCGCGCCGTCGCCGTCCGCACCATCTCCTCGTGAGACTCCAACTGACGGCATATTATCAGCAGTCACGTAGATTCGGTCTAATGTTCCACGAGTTGGATTGGGTCCTGAGACGGAGCGATGAGGCGCGCCGAGTCCTGTTACCGGAGCTGGTGAAGCTATTGCGAGACGATGAGGGGCGGGAAATGCTCGCGATCGCGCTTGCTCGAGATCCTGAATGGCGGAGCGAGTTTCTGAGGGTCGCAGGACAACAGCCAGTAGCACCTCACCATGCCTTGGCTCTTGTTCAATCGGTCCGGCGGCACCGCCTAGACGGCGGCGCTGCGCCCGAACTTCGCCTTTACCTGAACAGTTTGATTCAGCAGGGCCAATATGATCGTGCACGTGCAGTGTGGTTGGAGACCTTGCCCGATTCGGAGCGCCATCTCCACGCCAACATCTTCGATGGCGGATTCCGCGGCGTCCCTGCCGAGCCTCCGTTTGGCTGGTCACTCACGTCCGGAGAGGCTGGACGTGCGGAGATGGTCTCACAGAGCAGTGCCCCCCCCCATCTGAAAATCACCTATTTCGGCGGCAGCAACGTTGTGCTGGCGAGACAAACGCTTTCCCTCCGAGAGGGGAGATATCGAGTCTCTGTGAGGTCCCAGAGTGACACCGGCATCAGGTCGGGCGATATCTATTTGTCCATCTCCTGCCTCCCCTCGGAACGGCGTCTGGTTCGTGTAAGTTTCGCGGAAGCCGGAGCGACTTACCGGCAACTGCAGGAGACCTTCTCCGTTCCCGCCAGCTGCGCCGGGCAGGTCTTGCGGATTGCAGCCGATGCAGGCGACATTGCCGCGGCTGTGGACGTCGCCTTGGCGCAGCTCGAGATTAGGCGTGAAAGCTGACACAATCCTTGGCGCGGCGGCTGCCGCCTTCCTCACGCTTTGCCTGACGCTCGGCGGCGCGAGTGGCCGCGGAGCCGGCGCTGCGGCCAATGGTCTGCTACAGATCTTCGCGGTGTTGCTGATCCTAGTTGTACTGTGGACCCGCCGCGCGCCGTATTCGGCTGACGCCAGGCCGCTGTTTTGGGTCGTGGGGGGGTTCGTGGCGATCGGTTTGCTGTCGCTGTTCCCGCTCCCCCCTGATCTATGGGAGAGGTTACCGGGCCGCCATTCGATTAGCGCAGGCTACCGGCTACTCCAGCTCGAGCCGCCAAGCCTCCCTTGGTCTCTCTCCTGGTCGCATACGATCTCATCGCTACTTTGGCTCCTGCCGCCGGCCGCGATGTTCGTCGCTGTTGTGCAACTGCCATTAGCCGGCCGTCGTTTCCTCGCGTGGGTCGTCGTTGCTATCGCCCTTTGTTCGATTGCGCTCGGTGCGGCACAGCTTCTCGGCGGCCCCTTATCTGAGCTGCGCTTCTATAACATAACCAACCGGGGTGCTCCGGTTGGCTTCTTTGCGAATGCAAACCACCTCGCCACCCTTTTGCTGTGCGCTCTGCCGATGGTTGGCTATATTGCAGGGAGGATGGGGAGCGAAGGCCAACGTGCTGTCAGGAGCAGCGGCATCGTCATAGGTGCCGCTTTGGCGGCCATTCTACTCGTCGGCATTGCAGTCACTGGATCGCTGGCGGGCTTCGGCTTGGCCCTGCCGGCGGGCATCGCGAGCTTCCTTATTTATCGCCGTGCCGCACGCGCAAGAATGGGCGTGACTTGGTTGATGGCTGCTGGCGCATTCCTCCTCGCGTTCCTCGCGGTGGCTGTCGCGGGTCCGCTCAGCAGTGAAGCCCTTTCCGACGAAGTGGCAGGAGAACCGGCAAGTCGGGCCGCCCTAGCAGGGCGGACGCTCCAAGCCGTGAAATCCTACTTCCCCGCTGGGAGTGGGCTCGGCACCTTTGTGGAAGTTTATCGGACCTTTGACGATCCGAACCGTGTAGACCGTGAGTACGCCAACCATGCACATAATGACTACCTGGAGGTAGCGCTCGAGCTCGGGCTTCCGGGAATTGTCCTTGTGCTAGGCTTCGCCGGCTGGTGGGCGTTTAGGTCAGCGGCTGCCTGGAAATCAGACCTTCGAGGGGCGGGCCTCGGACGAGCTGGGTCTTTGATCATCGCCGTCGTACTATTGCACAGCGTCGTTGATTACCCGATCCGCACGTCTGCGATTGCCGCAGTCTTTGCTTTGGCGTGTGGCTTTCTTGTGCCGTTCAGGTCGGCACCAAGAAAGCTGCGGGAGCCGCAGAAGCATGAGCCTCTTCGCCACATGGAAGCCGATTGATGTGCGCGTCCAAACCCGGAGTGTACAAGGCTATGCTTGAGCAACGCGGCTCTGAGGGGCTCCGATAATGACTGCGCTCGGCCTCATCGGCATCTTTCTTGGAGCCTTGGCTTTTCGGTTAGCGTTCATCGGACGAACGTTTGGCAAGATTTTACTGCTGGCCGCGGCGTACGCCCTGCACGTGGCGGCCGCTTTTGTTTACTATCGCCGGACCGAGGCGGATATCGCTGATACGTATGGGTACTATTATGACCCTATGGGGATGTACGGGGAAGGTTTCGGGCTCGGGACGCAATTCATTGTATTTGCTGTACAGTCAATAAAGCACATGGTTGGCGGGACATATCTCGACTATTTTTTCTTATTTCAGGCCTTGGGTTATGCCGGGATCTGCCTTCTTATGCGCGTGGCGGATGAGATTTATTCCGAGCTAGGATTGAGGATGCCGCCCTATCTGTACCTACTGCTTTTTGTGCCAAGCCTGCATTTCTGGAGCTCGGCTGTGGGTAAGGACGCGCCCTTCCTGTTCTCCGCCGTGCTGGCGATCTGGTCGAGCATGCGCTTGCCACAGAGATTGCTTGGTTTGGTAGCCGCCTTGCTACTCATGCTACTTATCCGACCTCACATTTTTTTGGTTGCTGTTGCTGCACTGGCCCTCGCCGCAATGGCCGGGCGCGGCGTGCGAGCGCATGTTCGGGTGGCGCTGTTTGTGGCCGCTAGCGCCGGAGTAGCTTTCGCCATTTCCGCTGTGCAGGAAACGTTCAACATTGACGTTACTAGTAGCGAGTCGGTGATGCAGCAGCTTGAGCGGCGTGAGGGCGTTCTCCAGACGGAAGACGCAGGAAACACGAGCGTCAATGCCGCCTATCCCGTTAGGCTACTAAGCCTGCTGTTCCGGCCGCTATTCTTTGATGCCCAAGGGCTATTTGGTCTCATCTCGTCAATGGAAAACTTGGCGATCCTGCTCCTTGTGAGCGTAATCCTGTTCAGGATTAGGTTTGTGGCAGCTCTCGTGCGTAATATCGTCTATATCAGGTTCACCGTCATTTTTACTTTGATGCTGATACTCTTTTTGGCCTTGGCCTATTACAACGTAGGCCTAGGACTCCGGCAGAAGTGGACGATGGTTATGCCAGGGCTGTTTGTGGTATTGATCACTTTGCTTTGTGCGCAAGCCCGCCGGCGCAGCGATCTTCGCGCACGGGCAGCAATACCCTTCCCTCCCGGAGTTGTTCAAGGTGAGTCTTTTGCCCACGGCGGTGGAGGGCAAACATGAATCCCCGGCGGGCAGACCTAAAGCGACGGCCGGGAGCCATCGGTTCGGAGGGGCAGGCTCCTTCTCCGACGAAGCATGAATCATGGCCTCACTATGCCGAAGAGGAGATTGCGGCAGCCGTGGAGGTGTTGAAATCTGGTCGCGTGAATCAGTGGACCGGCGGCGAGGTGTTCGCCTTCCAGGACGCCTGCGCCGAGCGCTTTGGCGGCGGCCACGGCATCGCGGTCGCCAACGGCTCCTTGGCTCTCGAGCTGGCGCTGCGCGCCTTCGGCATCGGACGCGGTGACGAAGTTGTGGTGACTCCGCGCAGCTTCGTTGCCTCGGCTTCCTGCGTCCGGCTGGTCGGTGCCACTCCGGTCTTCGCCGAGGTCGACCGCGACAGCGGAAACATCAGCGCCGAGAGCATCGCGGCGGTCCTTACGGAGCGGAGTAGGGCGGTCATACCCGTGCACTTGGCCGGCTGGCCCTGTGAGATGGAGCCGATCATGGCGCTCGCGCGGACCAGCGGCCTCAAGGTCATTGAGGACTGCGCCCAGGCACATGGCGCGGAGATAGAGGGCCGCAGCGTCGGTAGCTTCGGCGACGCCGCCGCTTTCTCCTTCTGCCAGGACAAGATCATCTCGACCGGCGGCGAGGGCGGCTTTACCAGCATCCGCGACCGCTCCGCCTGGGAAAGGGCCTGGTCCTACAAGGACCACGGCAAGAGCTGGCGCAAGGTGAACGAGTCCCAGCAGCGCGCCGGGTTCCGCTGGTTGCACGACAGCGTCGGCACCAACTGGCGATTGACCGGGCCGCAGGCGGCGATCGGCCTGGTTCAGCTCGCCAAGCTCGATGATTGGCGCGCTGCGCGCAGCCGCCACGCGGCGATCTGGGCGGAAGCGCTCGCCGGCACCCGCGGGCTGCGCGTCCCGCTGCCGCGCAAGGGCATCCGCCACGCCTTCTACAAGCTCTACTTCTACGTCGATACGCCCGAGGCGGAGGCGGAGCCGATGCGTGACGAGATTCTCGCCCGCGCCACTGCGGCCGGGCTGAGAATCTTCTCCGGCTCCTGTTCGGAAGTGTATCTGGAGGGCGCCTTTGAGGACCTGCCGCGGCCGGAGCTGCCGGTGGCGCGCAGCCTCGGCAAGACCAGCCTGATGGTCGAAGTCCATCCCACGCTCAGGCCCGAGCTGCTCCGACGCCGCGCCGAACTACTTGCCAACATTGCAAAAGACGTGTTGGGCTGATCCCGCAAGGGAATGAAGGCTGGTTGCACCGATCCATGATCCTCCACGTCGTAAAGCGGCTCTCCGAAGCCGGCCGATCGGGCAAGCGCCTGATCATCATCGCGCACGATCTCGTCGCGATGGCGGTCGCGCTGTGGGCGGCCTTTTCGACCCGCCTCGGCGAGCTCTACTTCCCCACCGAGGAGCTGGTGCTGCTCTCGGCAGCGGTGTCGTTCGCGGTCGGCATCTTCGCGCTCTACCGCCTTCAGGTCTACCGCATCGTGCTGCGCTATTTCGACATCGGCGCCGTCAACCGCATCTTCATCGGCGCAGCCTTCGCCGCGCTCGCCTGGGTGCTGCTGATCTATTTCGCCCGTCCCACGATCATCGTCGACGGCGTCCCGATGATGGTGCCGCGATCGGTGGGCTTCATTTACTGCGGCTTCCTCTTCCTGCTGCTGTTCATGGGCCGCTACGCGATGGCGCTGCTGCTCAAGGGCGCGAGCCGCGAGGAAGGCAGCGGCGCCCGCCGCGGCCGCCGCAACGTCGCCATCTACGGCGCCAATGCCGCCGGCATCAGCATCGCCGAATCAATGCGCGACAGCAGCGAATATCGCCTCGTGGCCTTCGTCGACGACGACCGTGCGCTGCAGGGCCAGATCGTCGCCGGCGTCCCCATTTACGCACCCCGCGCGCTGGGCGAGGTGGCGCGCGCCGCCGATCTGGACGAGGTGTTCCTCGCGCTTCCTAAGGCGACGCGGTCGCAGCGGCTCGGCGCAATCTCGCGGATCACCGAACTCAACCTCAAGGTGAAGACCATCCCCGCGCCGGAGGAGATCGTCTCGGGCCGCTTCACCGTCAGCGACGTGCGGCCGATAAATGTTCACGACCTGCTGCGCCGCGACCCGGTGGAGCCGCTCACCGAGCTGATACGCGACGCGGTTCAGGACCATGTCATTTTGATCACCGGCGCCGGCGGCTCGATCGGCTCGGAAATCTGCCGGCAGATAGTCCGCGCGCGGCCCAAGCGGCTGGTGCTGCTCGATCACAGCGAGTTCGCCCTATACACGATCGAGCAGCAGCTCGACGAAATCTGCCAGGCACTGCCGGAGGCCGACCGGCCGCAGATCGTGCCGGTGGTCGGATCGATGCTCAACGAGCGCCTCGTTCGCAAGCTGATCGCCGACCATGCGATCGACACCATCTATCACGCCGCCGCCTACAAGCACGTGCCGCTGCTCGAGGACAATGAGGTCGTCGGGGTCGAGAACAACGTCCTCGGCACGATGGTCCTCGCCCGCGCCGCCTTCGACACGAAGCTCACCCGCTTCACGATGATCTCGACCGACAAGGCGGTGCGCCCGGAAAGCGTGATGGGGGCGAGCAAGCGAGCGGCGGAGCTGATCATCCAGTCGCTTGCCGACCAGGAAGGCTGCCGCACTTCCTTCGGCATCGTTCGCTTCGGCAACGTGCTCGACTCGTCGGGTTCAGTGGTCCAGCGCTTCCGCAAGCAGATCAGGCGCGGCGGCCCCGTGACCGTTACCCACAAGGACGTTACCCGCTTCTTCATGTCGATCCCCGAGGCGACCCAGCTCGTCCTACAGGCGAGCGCGATGGCGGAGCGGGGGGAGGTGTTCGTGCTGGATATGGGGGAGCCGGTGCGGATCGCCGACCTTGCGCGCAACATGATCGCCCTCTCCGGCATGACGGTGCGTGACGAGACCAATCCCTCGGGCGACATCGAGATCACCTACGTCGGCCTCCGCCCCGGCGAAAAGCTCTACGAGGAGCTGTTCGTCGGCGAGGACACCCTGGGGACGGCACACCCGCGGATCAAGATGGCCCGGGAGCGCTCGGTCGGCTTCGACGAGCTGCAGCGCCACGTTGCGATGCTCGAGGAGGCGATCGCCGCTGGTGACCGCCTTCTCGTCCGCCTCAAGCTGCGGGAGCTGATCGCCCCGGATCTCAAGTCGGCCGAGAGCGGCGGCGATGTCGAGTCGGCCGAGGCGCGTGAGGCCGCCGAATAGCCGCTTGGCGAATTTCTACGACATCCTCGGCGTCGGCCGGTCGGCCAGCCTGGAAGAGATCCGCGCCGCCTATCGGGTACTGATCAAGCGCCATCATCCCGATTCGGCGGGTGTCAGCGCCGAGACGCGGGCAAAGGAGATAACCCGCGCCTTCGCCACGCTGCGCGATCCCGACAAGCGCGCGGTGTACGACGCCGAGCTGCGCCGCTCGGAAAACGCCCATCAGCGCAGCCTGCCCGCCGAGGCCTTCCCGCCGCCGCGCCAACCGCCGCCCCGCCGCCCTGGACTCTGGGCCGCCGCGCTGATCGCGCCGCCGCTGGTCGCGTTGATCCTGATCGCCGCCGGGTCGATCGGCGGCTCGGACGCGGTGCCGCAATTCTCGCTCCCGCCGCGGGATGGCATGGAAGCCGAGCCCTCCCAGCCGCAGGTGCGGGCGGGCGACGTCGCCGACGCCGTCTCCGACGTCGCCTGGATCGCAGGCCAAGGCAATGCCGCCGACGCCTTGCGCTACAGCCGCAGCTGCTTCGCCTTGCTCGAGGACGAGCCCGCATTTCGGCTCCTCGACCGCTGCGTGGCCTTCGACCTCGCCTCCCATTTCGCACTGACCGGAGAGATGCGCCGTGCGACCGGCAGCTTCTTCACGCCCGAGGGGCGAAGGGCGCGGCACGAGGCGGCGCTCCGCCTCGTCTCTTTCGACGAGGCTGCCAACCACGAGCGCCTCCTCGTCCTCGAGCGGCTCGCCCTGTCGGAAATCGCGCGCACTATGAACGAAAGCGGCGAGCCCGTCTCAGACCCTATTCTGCTTGATCCGTCATAAACGCCACATGATCTCGAGCCGCAGGCTCGTGGACGGCACCGTCACGGACCGAGTCACGACGATCGAAGCGAACGCGCGACGCGCGGGCACCTTTTTCGGCCTTGCAGCAATCTCGCCTACGCCCGCCTGTCTACCGCAGACCTCTCGCCTCGGAATGCAACTGGTGATTATACGCGGCCGCAACCTCGTCGGTGAGCGGTACAAAGTGCCGCGGGTGAGGCCCCCAATCGAACGCTAGCCGCTCAGCCGATCGGCCTCGCCGGATTGCCCGCCACGCGCGCGCCGCCGGGCACGTCGCGCAGGACCACGCTGCCCGCGCCGATGGTCACGTCCGCACCGATGCGCACGCCCGGGATGAGCGTGCTGCCCGCGCCGACCAGCGTCCGCGCTCCGATCTCGACGCCGCCGCAGAGCCGCGCCCCCGGCGCGATGTGGGCGGCCGAGCCGATCACGCAGTCGTGATCCACGCTCGCGCCGGTGTTGACGATGACCGCGTCTGCAAGGCGAGCCCCGGCATTGACCACCGCGCCCGGGGCAAGGAAGACGCCGCGGCCGATACCGGCGCTGGGGCTGAGGATGGCGCGCCGGTCGACGATCGTGTCGACCGTCCTGGCGAGGCCAGTGAGACGCTCGAGCAGCCGCGCCCGGGCGCCGTTGTCGCCGATCGACGGGAAGATTGCGGCCCCGGGAGCGTGCTCGTCCATCCACTCGCGGGCAGGAAACACCGGCCGACCGAGCAGGGTTCGCCCACCGCCGCCGGCGTCGTCGACGATCGCGACGGCGATTCCCGGACGCGCACCCTGCACTGCCTCCAGAACGACCTTCGCGTGACCGCCCGCGCCGAACAGGATCAGATCCGCCGCCATCGTCTCAGCCTATCGGCTGGCGCAGCGCGGCGCCAGCGTGTCGAATGCGTTCAATTCCACAGGTCGGGGACCAGATGAGCCGGTGCCCGCCGCCTCCTCCCTTTTCCCTAATGAAGCCCCTGGCTCTGTACAGTCGCAGAAGGTCCTGCTGTTCGGCTCGAATCTGCCGTGCCTGGTCAGTTGGCGGATCCCGACTCGGAAGCCTTCCTTACAGCTTCCACGCCGTCAGTTGCCGTCGGTGAGAAGGGCTACTTCGGTCGGGTGTGCCGCTCGCGCAACACCTCGAGCACTACCTCGGCGCGGCCACCAGCATCAATCAGGATGGATCGATCTGCCTTTCTTCTCGAGGAGGCCGAGCCCCTGAGCGAACCGATGGCCGCCATAGCATGCGCTTGCGCGGCGGCAGGGAAGTTGGCAAGGAAAAGCGCTCGCGAGCTGAAAGGCCGTCCTCTTGCAAAATCGCCTGAAGCGCGCCTTCGATATCGTAGTTGCGTTGCCTGCCTTCGCCATCTCTCTCCCGCTTCTCGCGCTGATAGCGGTGGCGGTCGTCGCTGTGAATGGGCGACCGATACTCTTCCAGCAGGTTCGTGTTGGGCATCAAGGCAGGTTATTCACAATGTACAAGTTCAGGACGATGAGAGAGGCATTCAGCGAGGACGGAACTTTGCTCAGTGACGAACAGAGGGTGACCAGCATAGGGCGCGTCCTGCGGCGATTCCGCCTCGACGAGCTGCCGGAGCTGATACTCGTTATCGCAGGCAAAATGTCTCTGGTTGGTCCTCGTCCGCTGCCGCCGCAAGTGCTTGAGGGATTGAAGGGCGGCGACAAGCGAGCCGTCATGCGGCCGGGCCTCACTGGACTGGCACAAGTAGCTGGGAATACGCAGTTGTCAATACAGGAGAAAATCGCGTTGGACTTGTATTATTTAGATAATTGGTCGCTTCGGATGGACGTGAAGATCCTCGTCCAAACTCTGGCGATGCTAGTATTAGGAGGAAGCAGGAATGAGCAGCTAATCGCACTAGCGCTCGCTCATCGGGGAGGCCAGTCTGCATGACTCTCACGACAGTAGTTCTAGGTGCTGTTTGGTCAACGGAGGTCGCCGTTCGCGCTCTCGCGAAAACTGGGCACAAGCCTTCATACATTCTAACTTTGCCCTTGGAAAAGAGGAGTTGGCATTCGGATTTCGCAGATCTTGAGCAAGTGGCGTTCGAATTTGGCATCCCAATCATGCGCGTTAGCGATGTCAATACAGAGCCTACCCTTGAGCTTCTGCGGCGGCTTGCTCCGGACGTCCTTCTGGTCGTCGGCTGGTCCCGCATCTGCGGCCGCGAATTCCGGAACTCCGCGAAAATCGGCGCGCTCGGCTTCCATCCGACTTTATTGCCGAATATGCGCGGCCGCTCCGCGCTCGCTTGGACTATCCTTCTTGAACTGGAGACGAGCGGGGGGACGCTGTTCTGGCTTGATGACGGCGTGGACTCGGGTGACATCGCAGCCCAGCGATCTTTTCAGCTGCCCCCAGGCTCAACTTTGGAGGAGTTAATCGACCGGCAGCGGGAGACGTTGTCGCGCATGATCCCGCCCCTATTCGAGCAGTTGGCGGGCGGAGAAGTGCCCGGTGAGCCGCAGGACGAGAAGAATGCAACGTATGCCGCTGCGAGGAGGCCGGAAGATGGCGAGATCGTGTGGGCGCATAGTTCATATGAGATCGAGCGACTAATTCGAGCCGTCTCCCGTCCATATCCAGGAGCATTCACTTACCTGAAGGGGCGCAAGCTAGTGGTGTGGAGTGCGAAAGTAGTTAAGCGTAGCGACTGGTTCGCCCAGACAGGTCAGATGTTTGCAGAGGAGGACGGGTTCCCAATCGTGCGCTGCGGAGAGGGAACCGATTTGATGCTTATTGAATATTCATTTGATGAAGATTCTGGCCGTCCGCGCCCCGCGCTGTCGATCAGTGGTCAACCAAAGCTTGGGAGAGTGACGTGACAGTTTTGGTGATCGCGCCGCATGCCGATGACGAAACGCTTGGCATGGGCGGGACGATCGCTCGGCTGACGGCAGAAGGAAGGAGGGTTGTCGTGGCCGTGATGACCGGTCCGGGCGCGGCCCGCCACCCAATCTGGCCCGACTCCTTGTGGGACAAGATCCATCTAGAGGCGACGGAAGCCGCGCGAATCCTCGGGGTCGCCAAGCTGCTATTCAAAAATCTGCCCGCCGCTTGCGTTGCAGACCTTCCGATCCACGAGGTGAACCAAGCTATGGCTGATGTGATCAGCCAAGCCGCTCCAGAGGAACTCTACCTGCCATACTACCACGACCTCCATCAGGATCACGCGTCCGTAAGCTATGCGGCACTCGTTCATGCGCGCCCTTATCTGCAGTCTGCACGGCACATCCGACTCGTGGCGATGTACGAGACGCCGACGGAGACGCATCTTTTCCCAGCCCAGCTGCGGCCCGCCTTTTCTCCGAACATGTGGATCGACATTTCGGGCACGCTGCAGTCGAAGCTCTCTGCATGGGCGTGTTACCAAAGCCAGCACCAAGCTGGAGAGACGCCACGATCGATAGAAGCTATACGCGCTCTTGCGACGGTACGCGGTGCCGAAATCGGGTGCGCAGCCGCGGAAGGTTTTATCCTCCTCCGGCTTACCCGCTAATCGTCTCATCATAGCCGAGCATGGCTCAGGAATGTCGCATTTACCTTCCGCACATCGTATTTTTCCTCAACGATCTGTCGCGATACTCTGCCCATCTGTGGGATTAATTCGGGCATCTCTACCAAAGCCCGCATTGCATCGAATAGGGCGTCAGCATCTTTCGGTGGGACGAGAAAACCATTCTCGCCGTGGCGGACTGTCTCACGGCAGCCGGGAGCGTCTGTTGTGATTACCGCGCGCCCCATCGCCATCGCCTCGACGACCGAGCGCGGGGTGCCTTCTCGGTAAGAGGGAAGCACATAGACGCTATTCGAGGCAATCGCTGGGCGCACGTCGTCCAAAGCACCGAGGAAGTTTAAGCCGCCCCCGACCAACTGTTCAACCTCAGACTTGCTAAGGCTATCTGGGGAGGTGTCCCTAAACCCCGCAAGAGAAATTCGTATGCCTGGGCAGGCCTGCTTCATTCTTTTTGCAGCCTCACCAAACTCGCGGACGCCCTTATCTTTAAGTAGTCGAGCAATCATTAAGAAAGAGGTGTCTGGAGGAAGAGGGGCAGGGCTGAAGTGTGCTGTATCCACTCCAGAGCCAGGAATAATCACGGTCTTGAGGCGTGGCGGCAATATTCCGAGGCGCTGAAACTCACGTAGATCATCTTCGTTTTGAAAGAAGGCAAGCGTAGAATTAAGGAATGCCATCTTATACATCCGCTTGCCAACTAAGCGGCTAAACATTCGCTTCGCCTCGCGTCCGCCCGTAAAGGCGTAGCCGAGGCCCGTTACTATAGGTATGAAGTGTCGTACTCCCTCTGCCTTCGCGGCCCTAGCGCCGAGGACGATTGGCTTTATTGTATATGCTATCATTACGTCGGGCTTTATTTTGCGAAGGTGGCTGCGGATCTCTATCGTCGCGTGGAGCGCTTCCAGCGGATTTAGGCTCGTCCGCCCGAGAGTGATTGATATCGGCTCAGCGCCAAGCGCGGCTACGTGGGTGGCAACCTGTTCATCTATGTCCGGGGCCATGGCAAACACCTGATGTCCACGTCGAACGAGCTCCGCGATCAGAGGGCCCCTGAAGTTTATGAGCGACTTGGGATACGAACCAAAGACGAGCACCCGCTGGGGTGGCGCGGCGGGCGACGGCTGAGACTCGGTAAGCATCGAGAAGGGGCTTGGCGCCTGTTGTTTGGTGGCGAGTGCCACCTTGCATTGCCCCTCGAAACGGTTCAACCCGCTCGGCGACCGGCCTCGCCAGGCGGCGAGAGGTTCAGCATCGGGAGCTCCATGCGAATTGTCCACGTTATCACAGACTTAAATACGGGTGGCGCTGAGCTGATGCTGGAGCGCCTTATCGAACATCACCGCCACCAAGGGCGTTATCGTCACATCGTTATTTCGCTGCGGCGCATCGGCCCTGTCGGTGCCCGCCTTCAGTCAAAAGGCGTTGAAGTGGAAGCGATTGGCATCATGGGCGCTGCCTCTTTTGCAATGGGCTTCATCAGGCTTGTGAGAAGGATCCGATCAATCGCACCTGACGTGGTACAGACCTGGATGTACCATGCGGATTTAATCGGTGGGCTCGCCGCACGATTGGCGGGACAGCGGCACATCATCTGGGGCGTGCGTATCGCCGACATTTCGCTCGACCTCGGCGTCTCCCGCTCACTCATCTGGAGCCGGAAGCTATGCGCGCGCCTCTCTGGGATGGTGCCGCAGCGGATTATCTATGTAGCCAAGGCGGCGCAGCAGGTGCACGAGCGACTTGGCTATGCGCTTGGCAAGGGCATCATCGTCCACAACGGCTATGTGATTCCTGACGCCAGCTTTGTGGTCTCGGCGCGAGAACGCCGCCGCATTGACTTAAACTTGCCTCCTGGCTGCGTGCTCATCGCTAGCGCAGGTCGTTTCAGCCCGCAAAAAGGGTACCGGGGGTTTGTCGAGGCGGCCGCGCAGGTCGGCCGCATTCACTCGGACACGCGCTTCCTGATGATGGGTCGCGAGGTGACTTGGCAGAACGAGGAGCTCGCAGAGTGGGTTCGGAGGACCGGAATGGCCGATCGGTTCCACCTGCTTGGCGAACGGAGTGACATCCTCGAATGGCTTGCTGCAGTGGACATCTTTGCGCTCTTTTCGATAGGTGAGGGCTTCCCGAATGTCGTAGCGGAAGCTATGAGCGTGAGCGTTCCCTGCATCGTCACCGATGTTGGCGACGCGGCGCTCTTGGTGGCGGACACGGGCACCGTAATTGAGCCTCACAACAGAGAAGAGTTGGTCCGGGCCATGGAAGCGATGATATTAGAAGGCGCGGAGTGGCGCCGCGAGCGCGGCGAGGCTGCGCGAGCTCGTATCCAACGGGAATTCTCAATCGGACCCGTGGCCGAACGTTATGCCGAGCTGTATGAGGCTATCAGGGATCCCGGCGGCGCTCCTTCATCGACGCAGAATGCCGCTACTGTGGATCGATAAGTCCATTTGCATCTTTTGACGAGCGATGTGGAGCTATTACGTGTATGTGCGGTTTTGTAGGGTTCATCGGGGGCGACGCGTTCCGCGGGAGCAAGGCCGCGCTGCTCGCGCGCAGCATGGGCGCCCGCATCCATCATCGCGGTCCGGACCACAGCGCCGAGTGGATCGACAATGAGGACGCCGTCGCGCTGGCGCATAAGCGGCTGGCGATCGTCGATCTTTCGACATCGGGCGAGCAGCCAATGCTTTCGGCGAGCGGCCGCTACGTAATCATCTACAACGGCGAGCTCTACAATCACATGGAGCTGCGGCGGGAGCTGGAAGAGAGCGGCCACGCTGTCGACTGGCGTGGTCATTCGGACACGGAGACGCTGCTTGCGGCGATCGAACGGTGGGGGATGGAAGGGGCGCTTACGCGGTCCATCGGCATGTTCGCCCTGGCCCTGTGGGATCGGCAGGATAAGGAGCTGACGCTGGCGCGAGACCGGCTGGGAGAAAAGCCGCTCTATTATGGCTGGCAAGGCCGAGGGAGTGACGCGAGCTTCCTCTTCGGCTCGGAGCTGAAGGCGCTCGCCGCGCATCTGGCATTCGAGGCTGACATCGACAGGGACGCTGTCGCGGTTTTCATGCGCCACAACTACATACCGGCACCTTATTCGATCTATCGCGGCATTCAGAAGCTCCTTCCCGGCACCTTCGCCACCCTCCGCCGAGGCGAGCGCGAGCTGCGACACGATGTTTACTGGTCGGGGGCGGACGTTGCCGAAGCGGGCATCGCCAATCCGGTATCTCGTTCGGCCGAGGAGGTCGTGGAAGAGCTTGAAAAGCTTCTCCTGAGCGCTGTCGGACAGCAGATGATGGCCGACGTGCCGCTCGGCGCCTTTCTTTCGGGCGGCGTCGACTCGTCGCTGATCGTCTCTCTCATGCAGGCGCAGTCGTCGCGGCCGGTGCAGACGTTTTCGATCGGATTCAACGAGGAGGGATATAACGAGGCTGTTCATGCGAGGGCGGTCGCCAGCCACCTCGGCACCGATCACACGGAACTTTATGTGAGCCCCAAGCAGGCGATGGCGGTGATCCCGCGCCTTCCCGAGATCTACGACGAGCCGTTTGCCGATTCCTCGCAAATCCCAACCCACCTCGTCTCGGAGCTGGCGCGCCGGCACGTCACGGTCTCGCTGTCGGGCGATGGGGGCGACGAGCTGTTCGGCGGCTACAACCGCTACACCCTGACGAACAAGTTCTGGAAATCGATCTCGGCGATCCCGCGACCGTTGCGGGGCGCGGTCGCCCGCGGAATTGTCGCCATTCCCCCGTCGAAGTGGGATTCCGCCGCGAAGATGCTGCGCCCAATCCTGCCCAAGGTTGCGCAGCTGCGGCTGGTGGGGGACAAGGCGCACAAAGGAGCGGCCGTGCTCGCCAGCCGCTCCGCGACGGATATCTACCGAGGCGTCGTCTCGCATTGGCGCAATCCCGAGGAGATCGTGCTCGGCGGACGCGAACCGGCGACCCGGCTGACTGGGTTCATGCCGCGCCTCGAAGGCCTGAACGAGATCGAGCGGATGATGGCGCTCGACATGCTCTCGTACCTGCCGGACGACATATTGGTGAAGGTTGACCGGGCGGCGATGGCGGTTTCCCTCGAAACACGCGTGCCGTTCCTCGACCACCGCGTGGTCGAGTTCGCCTGGAAACTGCCGCTCCACTACAAGATCAGAGCCGGCGTCGCCAAATGGCCGCTCCGTCAGATACTCTACAAGCATGTTCCAAAGGCGCTGGTCGAGCGGCCGAAGATGGGGTTCGGAGTTCCCATCGACAGCTGGCTGCGCGGGCCCCTGCGCGGATGGGCCGAGGAGCTGCTCGATGAGCGGCGGCTGCGCGAGGAGGGCTATCTCGATCCCGGACCGATCCGCCGGATGTGGAACGCGCACCAGGGCGCCGAGGTCAATATGCAGTACAGCCTTTGGGACGTGCTGATGTTTCAGGCATGGATGGAGGCGCAGTCGCGGCTTCGCAGCGATGTGGCATCCCAGCCCGCTCCGGCTGCCGCGGTCGCCTGAGCACCCTGAGCCGTCCGCGAACCGTAGCTTGCAGAGGCCCGATGAACAGCAGCAGCTATCTGGGTTTGTGGAGCTATTACGATACCAATAGTGCCAATCACCTACGCGCGCACCACGGGCGAAAAGACGCGCTCTTCGTGGAGGAGCGGCATTTCCTCGGCCACGGGATGAGCATGTTGGGCGGGTCGGGGCAGCGATGCGGATCGCGGCATCGAAGGTACGGCAGATGACCCGGATGGCCTCCGCCGTCGTGCTCCGGAAGTGAAACGCCGCCTCGTTCCGGTGCGCGATTGCGCCGCTGCCGTTCTGCCGGCTCAGGTGCGGGGCTCGCGCGCGACCACTGGACGCCTGCGCTGTCGGCGCCCACGGTTGCAATCTCCTACCGTTGGCGGGATCAGGTGAGCTC
>JALYHK010000001.1:0-15375 GCA_030776605.1 Pseudomonadota bacterium | reverse complement strand
GCACGCTTGGCCGCAATACACGGGAATCACCGACGCATCGCCTCTGGCGTGCTTCTGGTCGGCCTGCTAGTCGCGCTCGCGAAGGCTTGTGCTGCACTTCGCGAAGTGGCCGTCGCGTGGCGCTACGGGATTAGCGGGACGGTCGACGCTTTCCAGTTGGCGCTGACCGTCACCACTTGGACCGCAACAATCGTGACCGCTATGTCCACGGTGGTTCTCGTGCCGCGCCTGGTGGCGCTGCACCGACGCGAGCAGGCTCATCGCGCTTTTGTCGCTGAGCTGAATGGCACCGTCGTCCTAGTCGCGGCTGCGGTCGGGCTGCTGACCTGGGCGACTGCGCCGCAGGCCATTTCACTGATCTCCGGCGGACTCGACGATCAGACGAGGGCGCTCGCCACCTCGATGGGCCTTCGGATGGCGCCGGTAGCCTCTCTTACCATCCTCGCCGGCTATTTCGCAATCCGGCTCCAGGCACGCGAGCGGTTCGGGTATAGCTTGATTGAGGCGCTGCCTGCGGTGACGACGGGCGTTCTCGTGCTCGTCGTTCCCAGCGAATATGGCGGCGCGCCACTCATCTGGGGCGTCCTGCTGGGGCTCGTCTTTCAGGTGCTCTGGCTCGGCTGGCTTACCGCGCGCAGCGACGGCTCGATCGGGTCGGTGCGCTTCAGGCGTCAGTCGGATCAGTGGCCGGCGATCTATGGGTCCGTGATGTTCATGGCAGCAGGTCAGATCGTGCTCGCCATCTCGGCCCCGGTCGACCAAGCCTTCGCCGCATCGCTTGGGGACGGTTCAGTTGCGGCCTTGGGATATGCGACCCGAATCGTGGCGCTGTTCACGACCTTCGGGTCTGTCGTGGTGGCGCGAGCGGTCCTGCCGGTACTGTCCGGAGCCGTCGCGGACGGTCAGTACGAGCTGGGAAGACATCAGACACTTCGTTGGGCCTGGCTCATGTTTGCTCTCGGCGTCGCGGCCGCGCTCCTCGGCTGGGTTCTGGCGCCGCTCGGCATCGGCCTGCTATATGAGCGAGGAGCCTTTGGCGCCGGTGAGACGCTCGTCGTGGCGGAGGTCTTCCGCTACGGCCTGCTTCAGCTCCCCTTCTTTCTCGGCGGACTCGTGCTTGTCCAGTGGAATGCCGCTCTCCGCCGTTACCAGCTGTTGCTATGGGTATCGGTCAGCACGTTGGCCGCGAAAATCCTGCTCAGCATACTTCTTGTTGAGGCTCTCGGCCTTGTTGGCCTGATGCTGGCCACCAGCGGAATGTACGCCCTCAGCTCACTTCTAATGCTCCTGTTTTCGAAGGGGACTTATGAAAAAATTCGCTAAATTCATCCGACGGGCGACCTCCCGGGCCGAAGATGATAGACTTCAGGCAGTCAAAATTTTTGGCGACTGGCTACTAGGAGACATGCGCCTGTCCTCGCACCACATGGACTGGTGGAAGAACAAGGACTTCAATGCCTATCTCGATCAATTCGGAGAGCGCGAGCAATTCAACACGCATCGTAAATGGACACTTTGGCAGTTGATGCGCTTAGTCAAGTGTGTAGATGGTTCGACAGCCGAATGCGGCGTGTATCAAGGAGCTTCGTCTTGGTTGATCTGCGCGGCTAACCGTTACGCGTCTGGAAACCGGACGCATCATCTTTTCGATAGCTTCGAGGGATTGAGTATGCCCGGCGATAGAGACGGCTCGTACTGGACAACCGGTACGTATGCCACACCCGCGGAGGTCGTTGAGAAGAAACTACAGCCGTTCGCCGGCCAAATAATATTGCACAAGGGTTGGATCCCAGAGAGATTTGACGAGGTAGCCGATGAACGATTCTCCTTTGTACATCTGGACGTCGACCTCTACCAGCCGACTTTGGACAGTATCCGCTTCTTTTATAGTCGCCTCAATCCAGGCGCTATCCTTCTGTGCGACGACTACGCATGCGATACCTGCCCAGGCGCGACGGAGGCAATCGACGAGTTCCTGATTGACAAGCCGGAGAAGATGCTTGCACTGGATGCCGGTGGCGGATTCTTCATCAAGGGTGTGCCGACCGGCCCCGTCGTCTCTCCATTGGCTTGATGCCGGCGCGCACTGGGTTCCTCGTGCCGGGCGCCTAACTTATCGATGGGCGGGTGCGCAGGCGAGGCGCGGCAGCGCTGTTAAGAGGCTGAGGCCGTCTTATTGCGTCTGAACACGAATTCGTTGCAGCCGAGGCCGCCACCACAGGTCTTCATCCGCACCAGCTCGAAGCCGCGGCCTCGGTAGAAGTCGAGGATCGCCTCCGGCGTGGCAACCTCGAATGGGTAGCCGCCGACCCAATCGAGAAGGTCGCGCCATGGGTGCATGCCGCGAGTGGAGACCTTGCCATAGCCTCTCCAGCTCCGAAGCGGGTTGCCGTGCATGGCATCGTAGACGATTGTCTTGAACCAAGTTTTTGCCAATGCGTAGGTGACAAGCGCGGCCCTCACCGGCTTGGAGGAGCCGACATAAGCACGTTTGATCCTTTGCCAGCGCCGGCTCTGCCTGCCTTGATCGTTGTAGATGGCGATGAACAATTGACCTTCGCCGGCGACGAGCGGAGCGACATTGGCCAGCGCCTCCCACATCGCGCCGGTGTGGTGGAGAACGCCCCACGAATAGACCACGTCAAATCGGCCGAGGCTGGCGAGGAACGACCGATCGAGCACCGACGCCTCAGTCACGGTCCACGCTGGATCGTTGGGGAAATAACGCTGCCGCAAGCTCGCCGTGCATGCGGCCGACGCGGGATCGTAATCGAACGAAGTGACTTCGGCGCCAAGCCGCCGCGCGGCAAGGCTAAACAGACCGCTGCCCGATCCCACATCGAGAAACCTCTTACCCGCCAACGAGTCGATCTCGAGCATCTCGACCAGAGAACGCTCCGCAAGGGCGATCCGCTCCTCGTCGAGGTGAGTTAAAAACTGCGACCAATTCTCCCCGAAGGCGAAGCGCTCGCCCTTCGCGATTTCCGCGCCGTGGCTCATAAGTTCCATGCTGAAAAGGGTGGCTGCCTGGCCGCTTAGGCGCCCGCTCGAAGTGGCGCAACCGGAATCTGCGGCGCAGAGGACGGAGCCTCGCCGGTGCCCAAGCGTGTCCCGAGCGCGCGCGCCAAAGGAGGGTTTGCTTTCACTGTTTGAGCTCACGCGGGTGTTCGAGCCGAGCCGCCAAGGCGAGCGGGGCACCCCGCTGCTTGAGCTGTGGCTGTTCCGCATGGCGCTTTGTCATGAGGCTGCCGTTCGAGAGAGAGGCTCGCGGGGTGCTCCTCAAAAGCATGATCGAGCATTGTGGATGCCTACCAAATCCTTCGAGAAGCCAATTGCGCTCTAAACCCGCGCGGTGTCGCTTTTATCGATACGTCAATCGGCTTCGGTTCGTCGACCGGCTGTGCATTCGTTCTCCTGCGCCGACCTCTGCGCACGCGGCCGCGAGCGGCCTTCACTTGATTCTCCGATCTTCCGCGCGCTCGCCCTGCTGCAGCTTTGGCGGGGCCGTGTCCATGCTGAAGTACTGACGCGTTCAGCTGTTCCTCAGGAGGAGAGTTATAGGACGCGGCTCAAGGAAGGCCTCGGGAGTCTTGTGATGCGTCTGAACAGAAGAAGGTTTGTCGGAGGGCTGCTGGGCACCACCGCGGTCGGCGGAATGCTCGCCAAGCCGTTGCGGGCTATCTCCAGTCTCCAGCTCGATTCGCGGCCGCCGACTGACGTCGTCGAGGCGTTCGGCTTCGTCGGCGACGGGAGAACGGATAACTATCGCGCCTTCCACCGGTGGGTCGCGCATGCCAATAGGGCCGGCGGCGGCCATTATGTCTTCCCCGCCGGAACCTATTATGTCGAGCGCTACCGCAGCCTGCCAATGCCGCAGTCCGAGCGTCAGAATGCGCAGCCGGCGCCGATCGTCGGGTGCGACGGCCTGACGATCACCGGTTATGGTGCCAAGATCGTCCTCAACGGCAACTTTCACCGCCGCGCCGGCCAGGAAGTACTCGACGTCACATTCCTGCCGTTCGAGTTCAAGCGGTGCCGCAACGTCCGCATCGCAGGATTCGAAATGGACGGTGGAGTTCGCGGCATGACCCGCGATCCGGCGGCCAACGAGGTCTACGCGCACCTCATCTCGCTTCTCGGCTGCAGCAATGTCACGCTCCAGGATCTCGACCTCCATCACAGCCAGACCGACGCGGTCTACCTCTATGAGGAGGGCTTCAACGTCGCTGGCAGGGCGGGCATCGCCTGCCGCAATGTTACCATGCAGAACGTGCATTGCCACAATAATGCGCGCGGCGGATTGGCAGCTTTCCACGTGCTGGGGCTGCTTTGCACCGATTGTTCATTCAACGAAAACGGCCACGGCCTCGGGCGCTACCGGTCGCACGCGCCGGGCTATGGAGTGGACGTGGAGCCGGATCATTTCGAGCCGCACGCCATCGACACCAGGACCGGCGATCTCGAGTTCCGGCGCTGCACGTTCAACGACAATGTGTCGGCTTTCCTCGCCGCTTACCTTCCGCGCTACCAAGGCTATTTACGGATCGTCGACTGTAGCTCGAGCAGCCGCTTCGGTTACCAGCATCATATGATAATTGCCTGGCGAGGAGCCCTTGTTCAGGGCGGCGTCCACGATGCTGGTAATGCTAGCATCTGGACCTGCTGGCAGGTTGATCGCGGCGGCGACTTCACGATCCGCGACTGCGAGATCCGAAGCTCCGCATTATATGGAGTTCATCACGCCTTCCCCGGCAATCGCCTGACGCTGGAGCGGGTGAAGATCACAGGAACGCACCGGCGCGCAGCCGGCCACGGCTTCGTCCTTGCGATCCACGGCGACCCTGGCGGCGGTCAGCGGAACAGCCTCCAAGACTGCGAGATTTTCGTCCCCGCCGCCAGACACCTCCGCGCCGACAGCTATGATTATGAAGTTAGCCTCCACCACACGCATTCGGAGAGCAATTTGTTTGCCACCAACCTTCCTGCGATCGGCGGCCGCCATTTTGCGGTCGAATACGGCCCCGGCACGGTCGTCCGCGGCGATCGTTTCCGGGGAACCGCGCCAGGCCCCGCAGACAGCTTCCGCCCGGCGCATAATGCGGCTCACGATACCCGGGCGAGGTTTTCCAGGCCATGAGGCATTTGAATCTTCGAGTGGCGAAGTGGCCGGGGCACGTTATCGTGCTCGGCTGTGACGGAGACGGTACTGCCAATGCTCTCGAAATCACGCGGAGACGCCGGAATGCATAGGGCTGGGCTGATCGGGGCGGCGATCCGCATCGCCGCGTCGACGTTGCGGAGGATGTCGGGAACGACTTGCCGACGCGGCGGTCCGGAAGTGAAGGTCTGCCTCATTTCCTTCAACGCCTACTCACTCTTTAATCCAGGAGCCGGCGTTACTTTTGGAGGAACCGAGATCCAAATCTTCAATCTTGCCCGCTACCTCGCTGGTGTGAAGGGCTTGCCCGTGACAGTCATAACGGGAGATTTCGGCCAAGCGGACCTCGAACGCAACAACCAGATCGAGCTTCGTAAGACGTTCCCCCCGGGCGAAAACAAGTCCGCGCTCGAGCGGTTGGGCGGGTATCTTCGGCTGTTTCGCGCTTTGTGGCGGACCGGCGCTACCCACCACATCGTCTCGCCGGCGGGACCCGCACTTGCAATGGTGGCGCTGTACTGCATGATATTCGGCAAGAAGCTCGTCTACCGCACCGCGCACGAAATGGACTGCGATGGAAGCTATGAGAGCGCCCATGGATGGCGCGGTCGTCTGTTCGGCTTCGGCCTGCGCCGTGCTGACGCGGTCGTTACGCAGAACGAGGACCACCGGCGCCTGCTCGCCTCTGGCGGAGTTCCGTCCGTTGTCATTCGCAACGGCTTCTTTCTTCGCCCGCAACCGGCTCGACTCGCCAAAACCGTCGACGGCCTTTGGGTGGGGAGATGCGTCAGGTGGAAGAATCCTCATCTTTTCCTTGATGTCGTCGAGACGTTTCCTCAGCTCCGGTTTGTGATGATCTGCCCAGTTCAGGAGCATGAGGATGTCTTGTTCGCCAGCGTCTTCGGCCGTGCTCGCACGTTCGAGAACCTCAATTTCGTTGAAAGCGTCCCGTTCAGCGAGGTTCAGGCCTATTTCGATGCGGCCCGGTTTCTTATCGCGACCTCGGAGGCGGAGGGTTTTCCGAATAGCTACTTGCAGGCCTGCATGGGCGGAACTCCGATCATCAGCTACAAGGTCGACCCCGACGGCCTGATCGGCCGATACAACATCGGCTATTGCGCCGCCGGAAACGCCGATCGGTTAATCGAGGCCGTGCGTGGGCTCGCGGAGCATGAAGCAGATTGGCAGACCAAGTCCCGCAGCGCCGCCCGGTACGTGAGTGAAAACCACAATGTGATGGTCGAAGGCGAGAAGTGGATGAGCTTGATCGAGGAGCTCGGCCGGTGCCGCGGCCCGCGGCGCTGATGCCACCGACCGAGGCGCTTTCGATCTCCGGCCGTGATGTGTGTGAGGTCAGCGCAATCGCGCTTTGCTCGGAGCCGCGGGTAAACCGATCGCTGCCAGCGTATTGTCGACGAGCGCCGCCACTGAGAACAAGCGCTCGATGCGTCCTCTTGGGTCTTTGTCTATGAAGCTCGATAAGTCTTCAGCTGTCTGGAGAAGGACTTCTGCCAAGGCTCTGGCATCCCCCGGTGGGACCACCCTGCCGGCATCCCCAACGATCCACGCAGAGTCGCCGACGTTCGTGACGACGCACGGCAGCCCGCACGCCATTGCTTCCCCGACGGAGTTGGAAAAGCCCTCGCCCCACGCGGATGACGAGCAGAAGATATCTAAGGCGTTCAGCGTCACCTCGGGGTACGACGATGGCCCCGCCCACATCACGCGCTCTCCTACACCCAACTTGTCCGCCAGCTCGAGTAGTTCCTGGAGGTAGGAGGGCGGGCCGGTTCCCACGCAAACGAATCTAAGGCGCGAATTTCGTGTCGCGGCGAGGGCCGCAGCCTTCAGGAAGGTGGCGTGGCCCTTCATCGGATCGAGGCGGGCCAACAGCCCAACTAGGATCTGATCGTCGTCGACGTCCCAGACCGCCCGCACGTTCGAGCGCGCCTTAGGATCGGGTTTGAATCGGTCGGTGTCTATACCATTGGGTACGAGGACCATTTTCTGTCGCGGAAAGCCATGCGCCGCGGCATAGCTCAGGCCGGCATTCGAATTGCCGATGATCAGGCTGGCTGCCGGCGATAGTAGGCATTCGATCCGGTAGCTGACGCGAACCGCCCAATCATAGCTCGCAGCGTCCATGTCCGAAGCGCGGATGCTCCAGACGAATTTCGGTACATGAACAAATGGCCGTATCACGGCCGCGAATATGTTGGAGCTGCCGAGGAAGCTGTAGAGGACATCGGGCCGGAGATTGCGGACACTTCTGATCAGGCGCCAGATGAAGCCGATCAGGTCCCAGCGACCTTTCTTGCCGAGATCGACCAGTCGGACCCCAACATTGACTAGGTCGGAATCGAGGACCCCGCCGGAGTAGTAGACGGCGACCGTCACATCATGGCCGGCGCGATGAAGGCGCGTCGCCAGATATACGAGCTGACGCTCCGCGCCACCGAGATTCAGTGACCGAATAAGGAAATAGATCGATAGTGGGCGCGGCCGCCCAGGCGGATTCATTTCGGGGCCTGCTGGCCAGGCTGCGGACGTAGCTTGAAGATATGGCACGCGCTGCCGAGCCGAGGCGCCAATCTCCGCCTCTTGGAGATCGGCCAGGATGATCCGAAGAAACCGTTCCCAGTGTAGAACAGCCCCACTGGGGCATCGGCCTCGACGACGAAATTATTTTTCCGGAAATTACGCCGCCACCAAGCGGGGCGGAACAGCCAAATTTCTAGAAGGCCGAAGCCTCGTTCTCCATGCCGCGGTGGAATCGCGGCCCGTGCCAGGTGCCGCAGGCCGAGATAGACGTCTCGAAGAGACCGTGCCTGGATCAGCTCGCGCCCTGCGGAGGGAAAGGCAGAGATGATGCTCCAGAATTGCCAAGCGCCAGTAGGCACGATATGAAGACAGAAGCCCGTAGGCGCCAGCACCCGACGGATCTCGGCGTGCATTCGCTTCAGGTCTCGCACGTGCTCAAGAGTGTTCGACGAGAAGACGACATCGAAGGTGCCATCAGGGAATGGAATTCGCTGTCCGTCGTATTCAATTATTGGAAACACTCGCGCTGTTGAATAGTTCGAAGAAGGCAAGTCGATCGCCGTAACGTCGAAGCCGAGCCGCGAAAGCTGAAGCGCCTGTTCGCCGGTGCCGCCGCCGATTTCGAGCACCTTCGCGCTCGGCGGCAGGAGCGGTATTACCGTTTCGAGCTCCGCGCGTCTGATCCAGTTGACGTATTCTGAGGTAACCATTTGAGACTGCTATCACCGGAGTTAAAAAATATTGACTTTGGAGGCCGATGCCGCCGCGTTACCATAGCTCGCCCTTGGTCGGAATGGCCATCCGGCTTCACGTCCGCTTCGCCTGTCGCTCCACGGGGGGCTCCGCCATCAAGGTTCGCGCATAGGTGATCACATCCTTCGACAAAGGAGCGGCGGCGAAAACGACATTCGATGGGTCTCTTTTGCGAGGCTCTAGGTCGAGGTCGTACGCGACGTAGCGGGAATCCGATCGCTCATAAAGCCCCCTTAGCGGGCGCAAGCTAGGCGGATCGCAGGTATATATTGCGGGTCCGATGCGGCCGAGCGGGCTCGGGGGCTCCTCGCGCCCCTCCCCTACAATGAAACACCCTGGCGACGGGAAAATTAGCGGGAGCGGCTCTCCGCATCCCGCTATTGCGGGACTAAGGTGCGGGATTATATAGAGGTATGTTTCGAGGTCCCAACCTCCGACCGCAGATGCCCTGCGGCCGATCAGCCTCATTGTCGCATTTTTCGGAAGGCAGAATGCACGAGGACTCCGAGCCAAAGGCGCTGGCGGCGGTCTTCAAGGCTGCTCTCCCACCCCTTGAAGGGACTAATTCGCACAGGGTTCTGGATTTCGGGTGTGGCGCAGGTCGGCTGGTCCATGAAATGCATCTGCTCGGAATTGAGGCCTATGGATGCGATATTCAATCCTATCTCGCTGACGACCTCGCCGTCCCCCCTGACCGGTTTGCCCACCTGTCCTTCGACCCGTATCAATTGCCCTACCCGGACAACTTCTTCGATGCCGTGGTCAGCTCCTCGGTCCTTGAGCACGCCCAGAATTATGAAGAAGTCCTCCACGAGATTAAGCGAGTGCTGAAACCCGGCGGGCTTTCCATGCACGTGTTCCCTGCCAAATGGTACCTTCCGACCGAGCCTCACATGTTTGTCCCGCTGGTCAGCTGGCTGTGGCCGCACGTGCCGCGGTGGTGGCTGGCGCTCTGGGCTCGGCTCGGCATACGCAATGAGTTTCAGCAAGGCCTCTCCGCGGCCGATGTGGTTGAGAAGAATGTCAAATATTCGCGCGAAGGGATCAGCTATCTCTCCACCCGCGCGTGGACTCGAGTGTCGATGCGTGTGTTCGGAAATGTTAGCTGGCCGATGGACATTTATCTCGCCGGTGTCGGCGGGGGTGTCGCCAAGATTTGGCGCAAGCTCCCTTTCAAGCGCTTGATCGGACTCCTATCTCGCGAGATGCGTATGGCTTTCATGGTCCACCGAAAAATGCCGGACTAGATTCGCCGGCGCGTGCTGACCTGCGGGCGCTAGGAAGTGTCTTTGTGCCAGACAGGCGAGTACGCGCCCCATCTCGGCGCGAGCAGCCGTCTCGATTCTTCGAACTCCCGCGGTAGCCCGCGACGAACCTGTGCGAGAACCGGCTACGTCGCTTTGCCAGATGTGCCGGTACAGCGGATTGAAGGCGTTCAGGTCCATTTGCAGGCGCTGATGGCGTGCCGACGGGAGGGCGCGCGAGGCGCGCTCATGAACTGCCATCGCGTCTTTGCAGACTCGATACTGAGGTCCGCGAGAGCGCCGAACGGCCGCGCCTCCGCGTCGCTGTCAATGCCGACCTGGTCGGTCCTCGGCCTCTCGGCCGGGTGCGCCATGCAGAGATTGATCGTTCAGCAATCGGATCGCTTCAGGACGTGGACGCCGTCTGGCCTGATCGAACATGCCGCCGTTTTCTCGCGCCGTTCGCCGCCTGCTACCTCGGAAATAGTCGATGGTCGCCCGAAGCCTTGAGTCCAGCGCCACGCTCGGCTCCCACCCCAGCGCGCTTTTCGCTGATGCCACATACCAGCCCCCGCCCTCCGCCTCGCAGGCCGCGGCCCCTGGGGGACGCCACTTTATAACCCGCACAGTGCTGATGTTCGGCGCCTGCCTCGAGGCGCGGCAGCGCGGCGCGCCAGCGGCGGAGTCGAAGCGGCTCGCAAGCTGAGCTGCGGCGGTGCCGCGCCGGCTGACGCCATGACGCCGGTTCCCGCCAGTTCCCGCCGTTCCTAGAGGCCTGCGTGCTTACTGGCCGAGCTTGTCCCTGAGGCCAGCGAGGTCGCCGAACGGGCCCGCCTCCGCCTCGCTCCTGACGCTCGCCTCCTTCAGCGCCTCCTCGGCGCCCGCGGCGCGGGGATAGGGCTCGACGCTCAGCGACAGCGTCTCGGCGACCGCCTCGCCGAGGTCGATCATCGCCCCGTCGTAGAAGATCACGTCCAGCTCGCCCTCGCCGAGCTCGATCTCCTCGTCCGGCGCGTCGAAGGGAGGGTGCGGCCGGAACTCCACCGCGAAATCCTCCTCGACCGTCTCCGCCACCGGCTCGCCGCTCGCGACGCAGCTTTGCGCCACCTCGGCGGAGAGGATGCCGCGCGCGGTCACCGCCTCGCCTAGCCGGGCGAGCGCCACTTCGGCCGCGAGCCGATCAATCGCGACGAAGCCGAAGCGCCGCGCCAGCCCCTCGCGCTCGGCTTCGTCGGCCTCGATCGCGATCGTCCGCGGCGCCTGGCCGAGCGTGTCCACCCGAACGGTGCGGCTGAACTCGGGCGGGCTCACGGAGCGGGCACCCGGCCGGCGAGGAGGTTCCCGCGCGGGGTCGCGGCGAGGCCGATGCGGAACCGCGCGAGCCGCTCGGCGACCAGCGCCGGCGCCTCCTCGGACGGCGGCGCGTCGCGGAACACGTTGCGCCGGACGGCGGCGCGGAAGGCCTCCTGGTCGCCGCCGCTGTCGCGGAACGCCGCCAGCCGTCCGCCCAGCGCGCTCATCATCCGCCCCACCTCCTTGCCGACCAGATGGTCGCCGACCCCGGCCTGGCGCAGCGTCCCGTCCATGTCATCGATGAACAGCTCGGTCAGCAGCACCGAGGGGCCGCGCGCCTCTTCCTCCGCCTCCATCCGCAAAAGGACCAGCGCGATCAGCGCCGAAACCATCGCGAAGCGCCCGTCCAGCGTGTCCGGGACGCCGCCGTGGCGGTACCAGAAGGGGTCGCGTCCGGCCGCGACGACGGCGCGATAGAGCGGGGCAAGCGCCGCGCGTTCGGCCCTGGCGGCGAAGATGCGGGTGAGGAAAGACATTTGCAGCCCCGGGAAAAGCGCCAGGCTTGCGCCGGTTGCGCAAGGTTCATATTGGAAAGCCTAGCCTCTCGGGCAAGTGGCGCCGGCGCGCGCAGGGGCCTTTCAGGAGATTTTGCGAATGAGCCTGCGGTCAGCACGTAGCTTCGCCTTGGCGGCGGCGGTGGCCGCAGCGGTCCTCAGCACCGGCTGCACCCGGATCCGCGACCATCAGGGCTATCTGCTCGACGAGCAGCTCGCCCAGGCCATCCAGCCCGGCGTCGACAACCGGGAGTCGGTGGAGCGCACGCTCGGTCGCCCGAGCTTCGTCGGCCAGTTCGACCAGCGCGACTGGTACTATGTGTCGCGCGACACCCGGCAATTCGCCTTCAACCACCCCAGCCCCTCCGATCAGACCGTGCTGCGCGTCCGCTTCGACGAGGCCGGAAACGTCGAGCGGGTCGAGCGCACCGGGCTGGAGCTCGCCGTCAACATCGATCCCTCCGACGAGAAGACCCCCACGCTCGGCCGCGAGCGCAGCTTCTTCGAGGAGATTTTCGGCAATATCGGCGCCGTCGCTCCCGGCCAGCGCGCCCCCACCGCCGACAACCCGCAGTAGCGCGCGCGGCGGCGCCTATCTGACGATCCCGCCGGCGCCGAGCACTGCCAGCGTCACCAGGTCCGAGGCGGTCGCGGTCATGTGCGCGATCTGGACCTGGCGTTCCATGCCGACCAGCACCGGTCCGATCACCGCGTCGCCGCCCAGCTCCTTGAGCAGCTTGGCGGAGATGTTGGCGGTCTGCAGGCCCGGCATCACCAGCACATTCGCGGGTCCGGTCAGACGGCTGAACGGATAGATCCGCTGCAGCGACGGGTTGAGCGCCACGTCGGGCGGCATCTCGCCCTCATATTCGAAATCGATGTCATCGCGCCCGTCGAGGAGCTTCACGGCGTCGCGGATGCGGTCGAGGAACGTGCCTTCCGGATTTCCGAAGATAGAATAGGAGAGGAAGGCGACGCGGGGCTCCTGGCCCATTCGACGCGCAACCCCCGCGGTCTGGATCGCGATCTCGGCGAGCTGCTCGGCGTCCGGCCGCTCGGTCACCGTCGTGTCGGCGATGAACACGGTGTAGCTCTGGCCGACCATGACGTGGATGCCGAACGGCGTCACCCCCGGCTTCGGGTCGAGCACGCGCAGGATCTGCCGCAGGCTCTGCGAGTAGGTGCGCGTGACGCCGGTGATCATCACGTCGGCCTCGCCGGCCTCGAGCAGCAGAGCGGCGAAGATGTTGCGGTCCTGGTTGACCGTCCGCTCCACCTCGCGCTGGAGATAGCCCTTGCGCTGCAGCCTCTTGTAGAGCCGGTCGGCCAGCTCGGGCACACGCGGATAGTTGCGGCTGTTGTAGACCTCGAACGAGCGCGGGTCGTCGACGCCGAGCGCCTTCAGCCGGTCGTAGACGTCCTCGCGGCCGACCAGGACCGGCACGCCGTAGCCGCCGTCGCGGAAGGCGATCGCGGCGCGCAGCACCACGTCCTCCTCGCCCTCGGCGAACAGCACCCGCCGTGGATCGGCGCGCGCGGCCTCATAGGCGAGCGTGAGCACCGCCGTCGTGGGGTTGAGCCGGGAGCGCAGCGCGGTGCGGTAGGCGTCCATGTCCTCGATCCGCCGCTGCGCGACCCCGCTGTCCATCGCCGCCTGGGCGACCGCGGCGGGAACGATCTCCATCAGCCGCGGGTCGAACGGGGCGGGGATGATATAGTCCGCGCCGAACGTATGGGCCTTCCCCCCATAGGCGGCGGCGACCTCTTCGGGCACCTGCTGGCGGGCGAGCTCGGCGAGCGCGCGGGCGGCGGCGATCTTCATATCCTCGTTGATCGTGGTGGCCCGGACGTCGAGCGCGCCGCGGAAGATGAAGGGGAAGCCGAGCACGTTGTTGACCTGGTTCGGATAGTCGGAGCGGCCGGTGGCGACGATCGCGTCGGGCCGCGCGGCCTTCGCCTCGGGCGGCGTGATCTCGGGATCGGGATTGGCCATCGCGAAGATGATGGGCCGCAGCGCCATTTCGCACACCATCTCCGGCTTCAGCGCCCCGGCCGCCGACAGGCCGAGGAAGATGTCCGCCCCGCGCAGCGCCTCCTCGAGCGTCCTGCGGTCGGTGTCGACGGCATGGGCCGATTTCCATTGGTCGAGCCCCTCGCGCCCCTCGTAGATCACGCCCTTGCGGTCGCACATCAGCACATGGTCGTGGGGCACGCCCATCGCCTTGATCAGCTCGGTGCAGGCGATCGCCGCCGCTCCGGCCCCGTTCACCACCACCCGAACCTGGCGTATGTCGCGGTCGGTGAGGTGGCAGGCGTTGATCAGCCCGGCGGCGGTGATGATCGCCGTGCCGTGCTGGTCGTCGTGCATGATCGGGATGTTCATCCGGTCGCGCAGCGTCTGCTCGATGATGAAGCATTCCGGCGCCTTGATGTCCTCCAGGTTGATGCCGCCGAAGCTAGGCTCGAGCAGCGCGACCGCCTCGATGAAGGCATCCGGATCCTCGGTGGCGATCTCCAGGTCGATCGAATCGACGTCGGCGAAACGCTTGAACAGCACCGCCTTGCCTTCCATCACCGGCTTGGAGGCGAGCGCGCCGAGGTTGCCGAGGCCGAGAATGGCGGTCCCGTTCGAGATCACCGCCACGAGATTGCCCTTGGCGGTATACTCGTAGGCGGCGCCGGGATCCTCGGCGATGGCGCGCACCGGCACGGCGACGCCGGGCGAATAAGCGAGGCTGAGGTCGCGCTGCGTCGCCATCGGCTTGGAGGCGATGATCTCGATCTTGCCCGGGCGGCCGCCCTGGCGGTGGAAATCGAGCGCCTCGGCCTCCGAGAATTTGACGTTGCTGCCTTCGCTCATCGGCTCTCCCTTTTCGGCCGCTGCTGTAGGACTAGGGCCGTGACGGCTGCAAGCGGAAGCCTTATCGTCCCGCCATGGCCACCAAGGTGAAGAGCGATGGCGCGACGGCGGGAGGGCCCACCCCGATGATGGCGCAGTATCTCGCCCTAAAGGCGGAGGCCGAGGGCTGCCTGCTGTTCTACCGCATGGGTGACTTCTTCGAACTCTTCTTCGATGACGCCAAGACGGCAGCGGCCTGCCTCGACATCGCGCTCACCGCGCGCGGCGAGCACGAAGGCGAGCCGATCCCGATGTGCGGCGTCCCGATCCACGCCGCCGAAAGCTATCTCGCCCGCCTGATCAAGGCCGGCCACCGCGTCGCCATCGCGGAGCAGACCGAAAGCCCCGCCGAGGCGAAGAAGCGCGGCTCCAAGGCGGTGGTCAATCGCGCCATCGTCAGGGTCGTCACCGCCGGCACGCTGACCGAGGAGGCTTTGCTCGATGCGCGGGCGGCCAACTGGCTGGTCGCGATCTCCCGGGTCGGCGACCGCTACGGCCTCGCTGCCGCCGACGTCTCGACCGGGCGTTTCGAGCTGACCTCGATCGCACCGGAGGCGCTCGATGCCGAGCTCGCCCGCCTCGCCGCGGCCGAAGTGATCGCCTGCGAGCAGATCGAGAGGGTGTCCGCCGAGGTGCGCCGCACCGGCTTCGACAGCATCGCCGCCGAGCGCCGCCTCAAGGAGCGCTTCGGCGTCGCCACGCTCGACGGCTTCGGCCGCTTCGACCGGGCCGCGCTCGCCGCCGCCGGCGGCCTGCTCGCCTACCTCGAGGAAGTTGCGCGGGAATCGCTTCCCTTCCTGCGCCCGCCGGTCGCGCTCGCCTCGGGCGATCACATGGCGATCGACGCGGCGACCCGCGAGAGCCTGGAGCTCACCCGCTCCGCGGCCGGCACGCGCGCCGGGAGCCTGCTCGGCTGCATCGACCGCACTGTGA